>JANOKV010000311.1:0-12293 GCA_031419415.1 Hyphomicrobiales bacterium
CCAGAACCGCGAGATGACGCGTGAGTCCCTCGATATCATCTTGAAAATGTGGTCGACCAACGAGCCCTTCGAGCACGTCGGAAAATTCTGGACGGTGCGCAACCCGGAGACGATGTACGGCTTCCTCAAGCCCCACATCAAACCCTTCCAGACACCGCATCCCCCGATCGGCGTCGCGGGTCTTTCCAAGGGCTCAGACACGCTGAAACTCGCTGGCGAACGCGGCTATCTACCCATGAGCCTCAACCTCAATCCGGCCTACGTGTCGAGCCATTGGGAGGCCGTCGAAGAAGGCGCGCGCCGCACGGGCCGAAAGGCTTATCGGGGCGATTGGCGCATGGTGCGCGAAGTGTTCGTCGCCGACACAGACGCCGAAGCGATGCGCTTATCGGTCGGCTCGCACATGGGCCGCATGATGCGCGAGTATTTCCTGCCGCTGCTGGGCGAATTCGATTTCCGACAATTCCTCAAGCACGACCAGAGCGTGGCTGACAGCGATGTCACGGCGGAATACTGCGCCAAGCACAACTGGATCGTGGGTTCGCCCTCGACCGTCGCCGAGAAGATCGCCAAAATCTACGACGAGGTCGGTGGCTTTGGACAACTCCTCGTCTTCGGTTTCGATTACGTCGAAAGCCCCCAGGCGTGGAAGCACTCGCTCGAGCTGCTGGCCAACGAAGTTCTACCGAAAGTAAAGCACCTGACGCCAAAGCGGTGAGCCGGTAAATGTTGGGTCGCGGCCAGTGGCCTTGACCCAACCCACCCGCTCGTTGTGCGCCCTCACGCCAGCCCGACGGTCGCCTGCATCGCGATCGTGCCTTCGTGCGTCATCGCCCAAACCTCCGCCGACCGGCCATCAGCGCTCGGCCGACCGACCAGCGTAAACGGCGCGGTGTCGAACAGTGGTGCGCGGGCCCGCATTTCGAAACTCGTGATGCGCTTGCCCGGGGTCTGATCCCGCACGAAATCGATTAGGCAATGCTGGGAATAAGGCCCGTGCACCACGAGGCCCGGATAGCCCTCGACGTCCATGGCGTAGCCGCGATCGTAGTGAATGCGATGTGGGTTGAAGGTCACGGCCGAGAAGCGAAACAGCGACACGGCATCCGTCTCGATCGTGCGTTGCCACGGCATGCCGGCCGGCACGTCGTCGCGTTTGGGAATTCCGCTCGCTTGGCCCGCAGGCACCTCTTCGCGGAACACGCCGTGATATTCCTCGACCAGCGCCAATCCGCGCGGGCTGGAAATGCGCCGCGTCTGCGTCGTGAAGATGAGCGCGCCCGTCGAGCCTCGGCGAAGCTGGATGTCCGTCAACTCTGTCTCACGCTGAATTCTTTCGCCGACGCGGATATCCCCGTGAAAGGTCAACTTGCAGCCGGCATACATGCGTCGCGGAAACGGCATCATCGGCAGAATGCCCGAACTCGTCGGTAGCCCGTCCCGCGCCAACGTTTCCTGCGGTGACATCGCGAGAAAATAACCGATGTGCCAGCCAGGCGAAATCGGCTCGCCTTCGGCCGGCGCGGCTTCGGAGCGGTCGAACGTCGCCACGAGCATCGACAGGGGAGCCCGCGTGGCCACGTCCTCATCGACGACCTTGCGACCGATACTCTTCCTCAATCCTTCGATATCGACTGCGGTCATTGGCGGCGTCCTCCTCTGGCTCGAAGGAAGGTTCACGCCGCCGCGTCATCCCGTCAAGCGGGGACACGCGATTTTCGACGCCGAACGTCGCGGCCTGTCAAGGAATGTGTCTGATTTGCGATGTGCGATCGAGCATTCCGGCAAGCGCCGCCAGCCGGCGCGTCAGCCGCTCGCCATCCAGCGCCACATGCGCTTGTGGGACTTCCAGGACGAGCAGATCCCCTTCGAAGAACAACTTCGTTTCGTCGATCACGCCCGGCATGCCGATCGACAGCATGTGCGCGACGCGAATGGCGGCCCCCAGGATGCGCGCGCGCTTCAACGTGCGTCGGTTCACGATACCGCGCAGATGCTCCGAAAGGCCGTCCGAACTGTCCATATCGGAACCCGCATGACGGAAATAAACCGTCAAGGCGAGGAAGACCCGACCCTCGTGATCGACGCCCCCCAACGCGGCGTTGGCGATGACGCTGAGGCTCTGCTCACCGCGATAATCGGGATGGGCGCGCCATCCGATGTCGGACAACAGGCATGCCGCATGCCGCAACCGTCGCTCGTCGCTACTCTCTCTGGGGCCAGGTGCTTGGAAGAGACTATCCGTCCACCCACACAGCTCTTGCGCGTGCGCGACGGAGCGCGACCGCAGGCGCGCATAGTCCAGTGCAAACGACAGCAACGGGTCTTTAGCGCGCTCACTCTCCGACAACAGAGAAAAAAGGAGCCCTTCGCGAATCCCGAACACGGAGAAAATCACCCGCGCCGGTTTCAGTCGGTCGAGCAAGCGTTCGAGCACCAACGCGCCGAACGGCAGCACCTCGCGGCGCGGCTTGGAGATATCGGAAATTCCCTCCAGATCGCTCGGTTTTTTCGCCCTTCGCACGCGCGCGCAGAATTCCAACGCCTCCGCCAGATCGAGCTGATAGCCGTGCATGACGCGTAGCGGGTAGGCGCTCGCCTCCATGTGCAGACGGGCGAGTGAGCGCCACGTGCCGCCCACCGCATAGAATGTCCGGCCGCGACCGCGCTCCAGCCAATCGACGGAGCGCAACCGATCATCGGTCTGGCCGAGCGCTCGGTCCATGCGCCCGCCGGACGTATCGATTAACCGCAAGCCGCCGAGCGGCAGCGTGACGGCTGCGCGCCGATGCATCCCTTCGATATCGATCAGTTCCAGGCTGCCGCCACCCAAATCACCCACGATGCCATCAGGGTCGCGAAAGCCCATCATGATGCCGGCGGCCGCCAGCTCTGCTTCACGCTCTCCCGACAGAATCTGGATCGATGCTCCGCAAGCTTCCTCTGCTTGGGTAATGAAGGCCGCGCCATCCGCCGCGTCGCGCACCGCCGCCGTCGCGATGGCTCGCACGTTCTTGACCCGCAAGATGCGAATGATGGCGTGAAACCGTCGCAACGCCGCCAGCGCACGCGCGACACTCTCCGCACCCAGCCGTCCCGTGGTCGCAACGGATCGTCCCAGACCGCACAGCACCTTCTCGTTGAAGAGCGGCGTGGGGCTGCGCACGGCCCCTTCATAGACGACGAGGCGAACCGAATTCGACCCCACATCGATGACCGCGATGGGCTCGAGATCGCCGAAGCGGCCCCGCTCGCTCGCATTCATCGGCCACCCTTCCGTCACGATGTCGCCTCGCCATTGTCCCGTTCGTGGAACCGGGGGGGAAAGTTTTCTTTCAGCGACTGCCCACGGCCCGACAAACTCGGGTTGGTCATGAAATAGCGGTGCGCATTGAACGGCTCCTCGCCGACGCCGGGGTGAACCCGTTGATAGGTTCCATCGGGCCCGAGGCTCCAGCTCTGCTCGTTGTCTTCGAGATTGGCCACCATGATCTGATCGAGAATTTGCTCGTGCACCGTGACATTGCGGATGGGCACCATCGCTTCGACCCGGCGATCGAGGTTGCGCGGCATCATATCGGCGGAGCTGATGTAGACGAGCGCGCGTGGACTTGGAAGTCCATGACCCGCACCGAAGCAATAAACCCGGCCGTGCTCGAGAAAACGGCCGACGATGCTCTTGACCCTGATCCGCTCCGACAACCCCGAAACCCCTGGCCGAAGGCAGCAGATACCCCGCACCACGAGGTCGATTTCGACGCCAGCCTGGCTGGCGGCGTAAAGCGCTTCGATGATCTGGCCGTCGACCAAGGCATTCATTTTCGCCCAGATCGCCGCCGGCCGGCCCGCCCGTGCGTGTTTCACCTCATCGGCGATATGGCCCAGCATCACGGCGCGAATGCCGCGCGGACTGGCCGCCATCACCTCGAGGTCGGCGGGCTCGGCGTAGCCCGTGACGAAATTGAAGATCCGACTGACATCGCGCGCAATCACCGAATCCCCCGTGAAGAAGGACAAATCGGTGTAGATGCGGGCTGTCTGGGGATGATAGTTGCCGGTTCCGATGTGGCAATAAGTGGCGAGTTCCGCCCCTTCTCGGCGCACGATGAGCCCGAGCTTGGCGTGGGTTTTCAGCTCGATGAACCCGTAAACGACATGGACGCCCGAGCTTTCCAGATCGCGCGCGAGGCGAATATTGTGCGCTTCGTCGAACCGCGCTTTCAGCTCGACGACGGCCGTCACGGACTTGCCCACCTCCGCCGCTTCTTTCAACGCCTGCACGATGGGGCTATCGATCGACGTGCGATAGAGGGTCCATTTGATGGCCATCACGTGCGGATCGTTGGCAGCCTGACGCAACAATTGCAGGACGACGTCGAACGACTCGTAGGGGTGGTGGACGACGATGTCCTTGGCGCGAATAGCCGCGAAACAATCGCCACTGAATTCGCGAATACGCTCGGGAAAGCGAATGGTGAACGGCTTGAACACCAAATCGGGCCGGTCGGACACGATGAGCTGTGCGGTATCGGACAATCCCAACATGCTCTCTTCGACGTCGACGTGCGACTCGCCGATCTTGAGTTGTTCGATCACGAAGGCCCTGAGTTCTTGCGGCATCGTGGCGTCGATCTCCAATCGGATGACCGAACCGCGCCGACGCCGCTTCAATGCGCTCTCGAACAAACGCACGAGATCTTCGGCTTCCTCTTCCACTTCGATGTCGCTGTCGCGCAGCACGCGAAACGCGCCCAGCCGGGCCACGTGATAGCCGGGAAAAAGGCGGCCAGCAAACAGGCCGATCAACGTCTCCATGCGCATGAACCGCACTGTGGTCTGGGAGCGCGCCTGCACATCGGCATCGATGGGCAAGCGCACGAAACGGTGCAGTTGGAAGGGAATCGGCATCAACGCGTGCATCGTCGAGCCCGCGCCGTCGCGCGCCAGTTCGATGCCGACGGCAAAGCCCTTGTTGGGCATGAAAGGAAAGGGGTGCGCCGGATCGACCGCGATGGGCGTCAGCACTGGAAAGACCTGCGTGATGAAATAATTCTCGAGCCACCCATGATCGGAGACCGAAAGGTCGTCGGGCTCCACGATCGACAGATGGGCGGCCGCCATCTCGGTCCTGAGACGGCGCCAACACGCTTGCTGCTCGTCGGAGAGCTTGGCAACGGCGGCATTGATCGCGGCCAATTGCTGCTCGGCCGTCAGGCCATCCTGGCTGACCGTCGCCACCTTGGCGCTCACCTGACCATGCAGGCCCGCCACCCGAACCATGAAGAATTCGTCGAGGTTGGAGGCCGAAATCGACAAGAACCGTAATTGCTCGAGCAGCGGATGGCGCGGGTTCTGCGCTTCTTCCAGAACGCGGTGGTTGAATTCGAGCCAGGACAGCTCGCGATTGAAGAAGCGCTGCGGGCCCGTCGACAACGCACCGCTCATGGCCAATGGCGCGCCACCGCCGCGTTTTCCCTTCTTTGCGCGCGTCGCGATCGTACTCACTTCGTTCTCCGGATGCATCTGGCTGACGGGGTCGCGACGGCGTCGCTAGGCCAACCCTGACACGAGGGGCTTAAAGAACCGATTTTCGGCCGCCCCACGCCTCGTCAATTCGGCTGCTCTTCCTCTTCGTTAACGTCTCTGCCTACTTCCTTCAGTACGTCATTGACCAGGGTCCGTGTCACTTTTCGTTTTGCTGCCAGCGCCGCCCTGTCCACGGCATCCACAAAGCCGACAATTGCGGCCATCGACCGGTCCAGATGACGGGCAACGTGGCCAATCACATGCGGTTCGACGGTCAATTGGCGATCGCCGAACAGTTTAACGAGGACGGCGCCGATCAGGTACTCGTCCGGCTGCGCAATCCGCACCATCGGCAATGCCCGCAGGCGCGAGCGCAGGTCCGGCAAGGCCGGCTCCAATTCGCCAGCCGTGCATTCCGACGTCAGCAATAACGATCCGCCGATCTCGCGCGCTGAATTCAGCAGGTGGAACAAAATACGTTCATCGGCAATGCCGCGATCGAGGTCCTCGATGACCAGGGCCTTGCAGGCGGCCAACCGAGAAATGGCCGCCTCATCGAGGCGCGTTGCATCGATGGCTTCGGCACCCGTCCGCAGTCGCCAAACGTGAGCGAGATGCGTCTTTCCCGACTGACGCGCGCCGACCACCAGCGCGCTCGGCAATGGCCAATCGGGCCATCGATCGATGAAGGCCACAGCTGCCGCATTCGACGGGCTGACGAGGAAATCCTCCACTCCCCGCGCCGGCCGATGCGGCAGGTCGAGGACGAGCTGCCGAGGGGACAGGGTCATGAGACGGGTCCGGTACTCGATCGTATGTGGGACGCCGGCTTTTGGCGCGGCTCGCCGTCGCGATCGCCCGGGCCGGTGTAGAACATGCTGCCGAGGTAGCTTTCCAGACCGAACCGCACGATCACCGCGACGGCGGCCGCCACCGGCACCGCCACCAACATCCCGACGAACCCGAACAGATAGCTGAAGGCCATCAGCGAAAAGATCAGCCAGACCGGATGCAGCCCGATGCGCTGTCCAACGATCTTGGGCGACAGCACGGCGGAATCGATCGCCATCCCCGCCCCGAACACGATGGCGACCTGGGCCAACAGAGCAAATGACGGCCAGCCGTGCGCCAGGGCCGTGCCTGCGGCGACCAGAAAGCCCAGCGCCCACCCCACGATCGGCACGAACGTCATAACGCCGGTGAGGAGCCCGATCAGCACTCCATAGGGAAGCCCAATCACCATGAGCGCGCCGGCATAAAACGCACCGAGTATGAGGCAGATGGTGCCTTGTCCGCGGATGAACGCCGACACGGCCTCATTGATCTCGTTCGCCAGTCGACGGATCGTGCCAGCATGCTCGCGCGGCAGCCATCCATCCACGCGTTGCAGCATCGGATGCCAATCGACCAACAGATAAAACACCACGACCGGGGTGATCAGCAGGAGTGACAGGAAGTTGACGATTGCGAGGCCTTGGCTCCAGAGCGCTCGAGCGATGGCGCCAACCGACGCCGTCCAGCTCTGAGCGAGGTCCGCCAGCGCCCGCTCGAGGCCACTGACGACGCCTGGAAATCGGTCTCCCAGGAGCTGCTTCAGCCAAAGATTCGAGGCCACCTCGAGCTTTGCCAGATCCACGGGCATCGTCTCGGCGAGTTGGCGAAACTGATTTGCCATGAACGGAACCAGGAGGACGGCCGCAATCGCGACGAGCACGCCCACAGCCACCACGATCAACACGGCCGACAGCATTCGGCCGCAGCCCATGCGTTGCAGGCGATCCGCCACCGGGTTGAGAAAGTAGGCGATCACGATGCCAGCCACGAACGGCAGCAGCACCGGGCTCAGCAGCGCGATCATACCGAGCAGAGCGAGGCCCGCACCGAACCAGAACAGAAGTTGGCGTTCGATACGCATCGCATTCTCCGAGCACCCGCGCCGGCATTACGCTTTCGGGTCTAGCCTGTACCGGGTGGTTGTCTGCTGCCGGCCATCAGCCCCAACCACTCCCTGAAGTAGGCCGCCAGCGACAGGACGGTCAACACCAGTGTGATCCACACGAGCACGACCCGCGTTTCCACCATGCCGAGCTTGAACCCTTCATCAGCCAAGACGATGGCGGCAAGCGTGATCTGGGCCGCCGTGTTCGCCTTACTGACCGCCAGTGGCCGGATTGCCACCGTTTGCCCGACGATCCAGGCGAGAACGACCCCCAGAACGATCAGAATATCCCGCGATACGACGGCGATAACGAGCCAGGAGGGCAGGTTCCCTGCCACCCCCAGGGCCATATAAATGCTGACGATCAAGGCCTTGTCAGCGATCGGATCGAGGTAGGCGCCCAGCTCCGTCTCCAACTTGAAGCGCTTGGCGACGAAGCCGTCCACAGCGTCCGACAGGCCGGCCACGAGAAACGCGAAGAAAGCCGCTTTCGTTTGGCCGCTGACGAGCAGCCAAAAAATCACCGGGACGAGGATTACACGGCCGAGCGTCACCGCATTCGGGATATTGATGCTCAAGCAAGTTAATCGGCCACGCCGCTCCGTGTTCGTGCTGCCTCATCGTCCAAATGTCAGCTGATGTTCCCACGAACACGGGCCGTCGTCGAGCGCCTTGCCTCCCGACCGGGGGAAACATCGGCTCCACCCCTCGGCCTCATCGCAGTCCGAGGACCCAACCATTCGCCCCATTGCGCAAAACGAGCCCCTGATCGGCCAGCGCCGCAGCGAGGCCTTGCGGTCCACCAGGATAGTGCAGGGTGACCCGGGCGCTGCGCCCGGAAAGTCCTTCGACGTCCAAGCCCGTGACGTCGGGTGTCTCAGACAGCTGCCGGCTGATCTGCTGCCATTCGCCCATGGAGCGGAATTCGATGGCGATCCGAATCGCGCCCCCCGCAGGGGCCGAAGCGGGTGGATCAGCCTGGCGCACGGCCGTCGGCTGCTGGCGAACAGGGCTCCCGCTCGCCCGCACGCCGGCGCCGCTGGCCATCCGCGTGTTGATCGCTTTCCACCGCCCTTCGAGAATGCCGAGCGAGATGACGGCGGCAAGTTCCGCCGTGTAAGCCAAATCCGACCCGTCGAGCCGGTAGGTGCGCCGCAACACGAAGGCTGCGACGGCATCGCGCCCAGCGATCGTCGCAACCACTTTTTTCTGTGCAATGTCGGGTTCGAGGATCACCACCAGAATGGTTTCGGCGCGTGTCTCACCTGCGATTGCGCGGATCGCGGCGGCATCACCTGATGCGGCAGCCTTGACTGAATCGGCCGAAACCGCACGCGCGGGCGCTTTCAACGTTACCGGCGTCAACGCGTTGACCAGATCCAGTCCCTTCCACGCTTGAAGCCAGGCATCGGCGCCGCGCGCCTCTGTAAAACCCTCCGGGTTCGGGGCTCCCTTCGGCGCGACATAGAGCGGCGCCACGATGATCGGCGGCGCTTGGCGATCGAGAAATGGGATGTTTTCGGCGTCGAGGAGGCGGCGCACCGCTTCGGCTTGGAACGTGAAATCGTAGCTGGCGATATATTCCGTCGTGGAATTGCGCTCGGATCGAATAGCGACGCCATCGATCAGATCGCCGGCCTTCGATACGTCCACCTTCTTGATGCGGCTGTAGGAGGAGACCGGAACGATGCGCTTGAGCAGGGACCGCAAGGCCGCCTGCTGGCCCTCCAGAATCGCCCGCTCCTTCGCTTCGACAGCATTGGCGGCCCGGGCTTCGACGGGATAGTTCCCCACCGTAAATACCCGACTTTCTCGCGCCTTCGCGGCGGACAGCCCACCAGCTGTGCTGAGCACCGCCACGATCAATCCGATTTTGCACAGGCCGCCGCCCAGCCCATATCGCATCCATGCAGTCCCGCTCGACGGGGGGAGGCCTCGCATTTGCGCAATTCTCCTTGCGACACCCGCCTCGACCGGCGGCCTCCGCTTTATACCGACCCTGTACATATCACCGCCCCATTCGGGCAGAAGTAGGGACCGCCACCAACATTCGTCGCGATGTCCACTGGACGTGGAGCCCCGCACCATGCTTCTTCGCGCCACGATCATCAGGATGACGCCATGACCAAACCGAACGAGACCAGCGGTTCATTGACCTACCGCGATTCCGGCGTCGATATCGATGCCGGCAATGCGCTTGTCGAGGCCATCAAGCCGCTCGTCAAGGCGACACGACGCACCGGGGCGGATGCGGATCTGGGCGGCTTTGGCGGTCTTTTCGATTTGAAGGCGGCCGGCTTTCGCGATCCCATTCTGGTGGCCGCCAACGACGGCGTCGGCACCAAGCTGAAGATCGCGATCGACACCGGCCTGCACGACAGCATCGGCATCGACCTCGTCGCCATGTGCGTCAACGACCTCGTGGTGCAAGGCGCCGAGCCGCTATTTTTCCTCGATTATTTAGCGACCGCCAAACTCGATGTCGACACCGCCCGGCGCGTCATCGCGGGAATTGCTTCGGGGTGCCGTGAGGCGGGCTGCGCTCTCATTGGCGGGGAGACCGCCGAAATGCCCGGCATGTATCAGGGCGCCGACTACGACCTCGCGGGCTTTGCCGTCGGCGCCGTCGAGCGCAACGAGGTGCTGCCCCGCGGCGATATCCTGGTGGGCGACGTGCTCATCGGCCTGCCCTCGTCAGGGGTGCATTCCAATGGCTATTCCCTGGTCCGCAAGCTCGTCGAGCGGGAGCGCCTGGCCTGGGACGACCAAGCGCCATTCGACGAGGCTCCGGACCAAACGCTGGCACGCGCGCTGCTCACTCCGACCCGCATTTATGTGAAACCGATCCTCGCAGCCATCCGCGCGACGGGCGGCAGCGGACCTACCGGCGCCATCAAAGGCCTCTCGCACATCACTGGCGGCGGGTTATCGGAAAATCTACCGCGCGTGCTACCGGCGGGCATGGCCGCACACGTCGATTTGGGCAAAATCGTATACCCGCCCGTCTTCGCCTGGCTCGCGCGCGCTGGCAATCTGGATGACGCGGAGATGTTGCGAACCTTCAACTGCGGCATCGGCATGATCGTGATCGCAGACGCGGCGCGCGCCGATGACGTCGTCCAGGCGCTGCAGGACGCCGGCGAACGCCCCGTCATCATCGGAGCTGTCGAGGTCGGACGCGGCGTCAAATCGTCAGCCAAAGGCAAAGGCGAGGCAGAGGCGGTACGGTACGAGGGAACGTTGCACGTCTGACGTCCAGCAGTCGCCGCCGCCCGCACGCAAAGTTCGGCTGCGTCGCACGCCCCGACCCTCACCCGTTGGCGGCCCCCTCGTAAAACCGCACGGGCGCGCCTGCTGCGACGCCTTCGATGGCCCCCTGCCACATGACGCGGCGTCCGCGAACGAAGGCGCCGACCGGCCAGCCTTTGACCCGCGTGCCGTCGAACGGCGTCCACCGGGAACGCGACTGAATCCAGGCGTTGGTGATGGTTTCCGTGCGGTTCATATCGACGATCGTCAGATCCGCATCGTAGCCGACGGCGATACGGCCCTTGTTGCGGATACCGAACAGCCGCTGCGGTCCAGCGCTCGTCAGATCGACGAAGCGGGCCAGCGAGAGGCGGCCGGCGTTGACATGATCCAGCATGATCGGCACCAGCGTCTGCACGCCCGTCATGCCCGAGTGGCTATCGGGATAGGGATGGTGCTTTTCCTCTTCGGTATGCGGCGCGTGATCGGAGCCCAGCACATCGACGGTTCCATCGGCGATACCGGCCCAGATGCCCGCCTGATGCCGGGCATCGCGCACGGGTGGGTTCATCTGCGCGAATGTGCCGAGCCGCTCGTAGCACTCGGGCGCCGTGAGCGTGAGGTGATTGGGCGTCACCTCGCAGGACGCCCACTCCTTATGGTCGCGCAACCACGCGATCTCATCGGCGGTCGAGATATGCAGCACGTGCACCCGCTTGCCGTACTTTTCGGCGAGGCCGACGAGCCGCTTTGTAGCGATCATGGCCGCTTCCTCGTCCCGCCAGACGGGATGCGACGACGCATCTCCGGGACTGCGCAGATGGGCCCGCGCCCGCAACCGCGCCTCATCTTCGGCATGAAATGCGGCCCGGCGCGATATCTTGGCAATGATGCGATCGAGCGAGGGTTCATCTTCGACCAACAGATCGCCGGTCGACGCGCCCATGAAAACCTTGATGCCCGCCGAAGACTCGAGCCGCTCCAGCGCCGGTAACTCGTCGACGTTTTCGCGCGTGCCACCGACATAGAACGCGAAATCGCAGTACATCCGGTTTCGGGCGCGGCGCACCTTGTCGGCCAGCGCTGCGGCATCCGTGGTCAGCGGCTTAGTGTTGGGCATCTCGAAAACGGCCGTGACGCCGCCCATGACCGCGGCCCGCGCGCCAGTCTCCAGGTCCTCTTTCTGTTCGAGGCCCGGCTCGCGAAAGTGCACTTGGCTGTCGATCACACCGGGCAAGACATGCAGTCCGCCAACATCCAGGACATCGGCAGACTTGGCCGCGCGCAGGTCGCCCAGCGCCGCGATGCGGCCATGGCGAATACCGATGTCGCGCACGCCCGTCCCATCGTGGTTGACGACCGTGGCGCCGCGTATGACGAGGTCGAAGCTGTCTGGCATCAGGGGCTCCTGGCAACGTGCGACGGCGGCTTGCGCCCGCCTCATCGGGTGACTAACTGATCGAGGCGAGGTACAGGAGAAAACGAGCGCCGGGAAGCCCCCGGACCCCACGCCTGTCAGGAGCACGTCGATCATGCAGGCCAGAATCGCATTGCTGCCCGATCGCGGCGTCGTCTCGGT
>JANOKV010000312.1:0-4849 GCA_031419415.1 Hyphomicrobiales bacterium
GCGGTAATGACGTCTTCGTTCACATCTCTGCTGTCGAGCGCGCCGGTCTTACCGGTCTTCGCGAAGGCCAGAAGATCACGTACGAAATCGAGAAGGGTCGCAACGGTAAAAGTGCTGCGGTGAATCTCAAGGTTTGAGGACCAGCGGTGTCCAGAGCCGCATGGGGGCGGACCTGATCAGTCCGCCCCTTGTGTTTTCCGCTAGCCTACCCATAACACGACAGATTCGCAGTGGCGCCGGCGTCGGATGCGCGCACAGGAGACGCAATGGCCAAAGAAGAGATGCTGGAGTTCGAAGGCGTGGTCGACGAGGTCCTTCCCGACGCACGCTGTCGCGTCAAGCTCGATAACGGGCACGAGGTCGTCGCCTACACCTCCGGGCGCATGAAAAAGAACCGCATCCGCATCCTGGCTGGTGACAAAGTGACCGTGGAAATGACGCCCTACGATTTGACGAAGGGGCGCATCAATTTTCGCCACAAGGATGTGCGCAGCGGCCCTCCGCCCGGCACCGGCCCCGGTGGTGGACAACGCCGGCCACCGCCCCGGCGTCGCTGACCCTGCAGGGGTGAGGCCTGGTGTGTCGCCAGGCTCCCTCAGCGGGCTTTGGCGATCAGATTGAAGATGAGCGCCAGGCCAATACCAAATCCGCCAATCAGCAACACCACCCCGAGCATGCGCTTGGGATCACCGCCGCTGAACAGGGCGATTTGCTGTGCATTCGTAACCCCGAACACGTGGGCCCGAATAAGCGGCAGCAGCGTCCAATTGCTGACGACGGTGATGAAGAGGCCATAAATCAGGCCGCGCAGCCATAGGGCGCCGCCGGGCAGTTTGTGCCAGATTCCGCCGAACAGCGCGCCCCAAAGCCCTCCCCAGAACATGGCATTGACGATCGTCGGCACACCCAAAGGCCCATAGGGCTTCATGTTCCACGGTATCGCGGTCGCCGGGAACAATCCGGCGGCGACCAACGCCAAAACGATTGTCTGGTGTACGACGACGACGGCGATGGCCCCGGCAATGAAGCCGAGCAGCAGATTTCGAATGGAAAATCCTTGCGTGGGCATTGTTCCCTCCCCGGCACGACTGCACCAACCAAGAGTATCCACGTGTTCGGTCGAATTTCATAGGTCGTCATTTTGACAGGCCGCGCGACGCGATTGAATTTCTCGAGAAACCTCGCGCGTTCAAGCGTCGTTCAGCGTCGCGAGACGATACTCGATACATCACTTGCGTATCGGAGGATGACATGCATCGAGTTTATAAGGCTTTCCTGACCACGACCGCCGTCATCGTTACAACGCTGATCACACCGATGACATTTTCGAGCCCGGCGCAAGCCCAGCACGCCCACCATCACCACGACTGGCGCCGGGGCCACCATGACCATCACTGGCATCGAAACCACTACCACGACGGGCACTCCGGAGTTCATCGCGGCGTCCATTCCGGCCATCATTGGGATCGTCGCCACGGATGGCATTCCGGACGGCATTATGGATGGCATGCCGACCGCCCTCACGATTGGCACCGAGGTGGGCACCACGACCGGCATCGTGGCGGCGGCCACAGAGGGCACCACTAGAGCGCTCGCCGCTTGATATGACCCGCACAGGCACAGCAGGCGCTGTAGCAAACGTGTTCTCCGTCCTTGGACCTACCCGGTCCGAGGACGGATTTCACGCTTCGATGACGACGTAGTCGTCCTCGATGGCGACCTTGAAGGTTTCCGCGACGTAGGGGCCTTCGACGAGCGTCGCGCCTGGCTCGACGGCGACAGTATATTTCAGGAGGCGCATGCGTCGGGGATCGCACCAGGAGCGCCCCGTTCGGATGTCGAATTCCCACTGATGCCAAGGACAGCGGACGATCTCGCCGGCGCGCGTATGCCGATACTCGCCGGGCTGTGAGGATTCGACGAGCCCCGTGAGCAAGCCATTCGACAACTGGCCGCCCTTGTGGGGGCAGGTGTTGGACAATGCAAAAAATTCGCCGCTCAGATTGAAGACGACGACGCCGCGGCCCTCGATGTCCACGAGCTTGCGGCCGCCCGGCGGAATGTCCTCAGCGCGCGCGACGATATGTTTTTGCTTGTCTGCCATTCAGCACCGAAGGCTCGCCAAGCGTCGGGCGTCGGCCGTACACCTGGGTCAATTGTTCCGTGACGTCGGGTCGCACTGCGCATGACCCAGCCAAGGGCAAGCGCTTTATTTAGCGCCTTGCCGAGGCTATGCGCCCTTCAAACCCTGTACACGGCCTTTGCGTTCTCGGTGCAGATCTGGCGGTGCCGCTCAGGCGTCACGCCGGCCGGGAAGGCGCGGAAGGGATCGTCGAAATCCCAGTGCGGATAATCGCTGGCAAACAACAAGCGATCCCAGCCGATCCACTCCATGCTGTCGAGGACGTGGCGACGATCGTCAGGCTCTTCCATCGGCTGGGTCGACACCCAAACGTGGCGGCGCATGTAGTCGGACGGGCGTGATTTGAGATGGGAGAGTTCGGCACGGTTGCGTTCGAAAATTTTGTCGAGACGCCATGCCAACGGCGCCATCCATGCAAAACCGCCTTCGACCATGACGACCTTCAGTTTCGGGAAGCGCTCGAATACGCCTTCCATGACGAGGCTCGTCACCGCCGTTTGGCACGAGGTCGAGTGACCCGACCCCTCTTCGATGTAGTAGGACGGCCAGCCGGCGCCGTTGACCGGATGGCCGCTGGTGCCGAAAACGTGGAACGCCACAGGCAGATCGAAGCGCTCTGCGGCAGCATAGATCGGCCAATAGCGGCGATTGCCCAGGGGCTCGAGAGAGCGCGTCAGGCAGAAAACCTGACCATAGTCGGCATGCGCGCCCAAGCGCTCGATCTCTTCGGCCGAGGCAAGGCCGTCCTCGTAGGGCACGACAATGCCGGCCTTGAGGCGCTTTTCACGCGACGTCCAGGCTTCGCGCTGCCACTCGTTGGTGGCGCGGCACATGGCGGCCGAAAAATCGAGGTTGAGGTCTCCCTGGCCCGTCGGCCCGAGCGGCCCCAGCACGCCGTACTCGACGCCCGCAGGGTCCAAGTACTGCGACTGCATCAGCTCGAGGCTCGACCCCGGACGGCCACCCTCCGGCGGCCAGGCATCACGCCGGCTCGCGAGGGGCGCGGACTTGGGATAGGGCTCCTGGCCGGGACTGCCGTGCTTGCGCCGGAAGCCATAGGTGCTCGCGTAATCCCACCACTGGTTCGACAGGTAGGGCCGCAGATCGGCCAGCGACTTCACGGCCGGATGAATATCGCTGTCGATGACAGCGAACCGGTTGGTAGCATTGGGGCCAAGGCCAGTGGAGGGGTCAGCTACGTCGAGGGGCATGGGGGGCTCCCAATCGCGGATAGGTGGCCAGGGGATTGTCGATCATGATCTTACGGGCGAGCGAGGCGTCGATTCCGGAGGGAAGCATAGCATCGCCATCATACTGCCAGTGAGGAAAATCAGACGAAAAGAGCAGCATCTCTTGCGAGGGAAGTTGGTCCAGAATGCGCTCGATGAGGCTTGGTTCATTCGGCGCATCAAATGGTTGCATAGTAAATCTAATGTGATCTCTCAAAATCTCCATGGGCGGTCGGTCGACCCACGGCACCTCGAGGCGCACGCCGCGCCAGAACTTGGAGAACCGCCACATGTAAGGCGCGAGCCAGGTGACGCCGGATTCGATCATGACCGCCTTGAGCCCCGGAAACTTGACGAACACGCCCTCGGCGATGAGGGAGCCGACCTGCATGTGGAAGCCGAGCGACTGGCTGGCGTAGTCCTCACTCCAATAGGTAGGCCAGCCCGAACCGGTGGTCGCATGGTGATAGCTCGACCCCGCATGAATACCGATCGCCAGGCCGTGTTTTTCCGCAACTTTGTAAATCGGCCAGAACTGGCTCTTGCCGAGGGGCTGTTCGCCCAGCGCCAGAAACAGCACCTGAACGAACCGGGGATCGGCAGCGCAGCGCTCCACTTCCTCGACGGCCGAGGCGATGTTGTTGAGCGGCACGACGATGGAGGCGCGCAACCGGGGATCACGGTCGAGCCATTCGGCTTTGATCCAATCGTTGACGGCGCGGGCAAAAGCCAACGCCAGATACTCGTCGCGGATCATTTGGATGGCGTAGAGCGGATTGAGAATGGCGTGGCCGAAAGCATGTTTGTCGATCAACACCCGGCCGAGGCGCGCGACATCCGTGTCGACCAGGATCTTGCCTTCACGGGCATCGGGGCGCACCGTCATCGGCGCGTTCGTCGGATAACCGATCGTCTCGAATATCTCGATGCCGCGCACCTCGACGGTTTCGCGCCAGTAGTCGTCCATGTAGGTCTTCAAGGTGTCGATGCCCGGCACCCTGGGGTGCACGTCACAGTCGATCGCCCCGGTAAAGTCATGGGCCACGCGGCGGCTCCTCGTTGATGGCATTGGTGGGTGCATTGTTTCATGCGGGTCGGCGCGGAACAAGTCGTCGCATCTGCGAGCTCACGAGCCTTCGGTAAAGCAGGCACGTCAACCCGCACCACCAAGGGGAGCGATGTTCATGACCGACAGCTCGAACCTACTCGCCGTCGAACAGGCGTCCGTGCGCGGCTGGCCTGCGCGTGACACCGAGATGATCGACGGCTGGCTGGCGCGCGCGTCGAGTGGCACATCGGTGCGCGGCAATTCGGTGGCCGCACTGGCCTGGACGGGGCACGATCTCGGCGCGGCGATTTCGCGTGTGGTGTCGTTTTACCGCGATCGCGGAGCCGCCCCTCTCTTCACGATTTCCGATGCGAGTGTCCCGGCAGGGCTCGATGACGCCCTCGAGCGGGCCGGATGGCGGCGCGGCAT
>JANOKV010000313.1:0-2329 GCA_031419415.1 Hyphomicrobiales bacterium
CGCGCGCGCGCATCGCGGGCAGCACTTCCTTGGCGACTAGGAACGGACCGCGGCTGGCGATGTGCTGAGCCGTATCGAACATCTCGACCGGAATATGCTCCAGCAATTCCTTATCTGGCGGCAGATCGCGACCCTCGAGATAGCCGGCATTGTAGGCGAGGACATTGGGGTCGCCGGCTTGGGAGCGAATGGTGGCGAATGCCGTCGCTATGGAGTCCTGCGAGACGAGGTCCAACTCGACCGTCAAGCTCTCGCCGCCCTGCCCTTTAATGGCTTTCTCCAAACCTGCGGCATTGGCGCGATTGCGGGTCGTCAGGACGACAAAGAAGCCTTCCTTCGCGAATTTCTGAGCGATGGCGCCGCCGATGCCCCAACGAATACCGACGGGCACGTCGCTATCGTCCAGCGTTTTGCCGTGCGCCAATTTCGTATTGCGGCCATCGGCCTGCCATTTCGACGTCGCTCCGACCACGACGGCGACTGGTCTGCGAGTTGGGTTCATGGTGCGTCTCTCCCCTATCGGTCTCGTTGCGCCACCATAACCTTGTCGCGCGCCCGTCCGCATCCCCCTCCCTGGCGATACTGTCGAGGCGGTCCCGATCCCCGACCGGAAGAACGAGCAGCCGGTAGACCGGCCGTCCCTGGCGGGTTAGCGTGGGGGTCGCGGATGGCGACTAAGCGGCCCTCGAAGGTCGAGACCCCTTCCGTGACTTGGATGGAACACGCCGACGGGAGGCTCGAATGCGACGAATTTTTCTGCTGACTTGCGCCTTGATTGCCTCGGGGGTGACCACGGCATGGTCGCAACAGTCGGGCGGCACCCTGCGGTTGACTCATCGAGACAGCCCGGCCAGCCTGTCCATTCACGAGGAAGGCACCAATTCGGTCATCACGCCCGCGATGTCGATCTTCAACAATCTGGTCCAGTACGACCAGAACGTGAAGCAGAACACGATGCAGACGATCGTGCCCGATCTGGCGACGGCCTGGAGCTGGAGCCCCGATGGGACGAAACTATCCTTAAAATTGCGCGAGGGGGTGAAGTGGCACGACGGCAAACCCTTCACGTCGGCCGATGTGAAATGCACCTTCGACCTCCTGCTCGGTAGAGCAAAAGAAGGGTTCCGCCTCAATTTCCGGGGCGGCTGGTACAACAACGTCGCCGATCTCACGACCGACGGCGATCATGGCGCCGTGCTGCACCTCAAGCGGCCACAGCCGTCGATGCTGGCGATGTTGGCCTCGGGCTATACCCCGGTCTATCCCTGCCATGTTCCGCCGGCCACGATGCGAACCAATCCTGTCGGCACGGGACCCTTCAAATTTGTCGAGTTCAAGCGCAACGAGTCGATTCGACTCGCGCGCAACACCGAGTATTGGAAACCCGGCCGGCCCTATCTCGACGCAATCGAATTCACGATCATTCCGAACCGTTCGACAGCGATCCTATCCTTCGTGTCGGGCCAGCACGACATGACCTTTCCCTATGAGATGACGATTCCTCTGGTGAAGGACATCAAGGCCCAGGCGCCGCAGGCGACCTGCGAGGTTACGACCACCAACGTCAGCACCAATCTGCTCGTCAATCGCGAGAAGGCGCCCTTCGACAATGCCGAAATCCGGCGCGCCATGGCGCTGGTGCTCGATCGCAAAGCCTTCGTCAGCATTATGTCCGAGGGCCAGAACGCCGTTGGCGGCGCGATGCTGCCCGGACCGGAAGGCATCTGGGGCATGCCCAAGGAGATCCTGGAGACGATCCCCGGTTTTGGGCCTGACGTGGCCAAGAGCCGTGAAGAAGCGCGCGCGATCATGACTAAGCTCGGTTACGGCCCATCCAAGCGCATCGCGGTCAAAATCTCGACCCGCAACATTGTCCCTTATCGCGACCCCGCCGTCATTCTGATCGACCAGCTCAAGGAAATCTTCATCGACGGCGAACTCGACATCGTAGAAACCGCGCTCTGGCACACCAAGGTGGCGCGCAAGGACTTCGTCGTGGGCCTGAATTTGACCGGCAGCGGCATCGATGATCCCGATCAGCAGTTCTACGAGAACTACGCTTGCGGCTCGCAGCGCAACTACACGAATTACTGCGACAAGGACCTCGAGGCTCTGATGGACAAACAGTCGATCGAGACCGATTTCGCGACGCGCCGGAAAATGGTCTGGGAAATCGATCGACGACTGCAGGCAGACCTCGCCCGCCCCATCATCATGCACAACAAGAACGCCTCGTGCTGGTCATCCAAGGTCAAGAACGTAGTGATCATGGTGAACAGCATCTACAATGGTTGGCGGTTCGAAGACGTCTGGCTGGAGAAGTAACGAG
>JANOKV010000314.1:0-4320 GCA_031419415.1 Hyphomicrobiales bacterium
CCGCGCCAGATCCTCGACGTCTTGCAAGTCGGCGGTGCCCAGGTACTGCTCGAGACCAACGACACGCTGAACTTCTCGATTCCCCAGCACTGCTACGAGTATTTGAACACGCTCGGCTGGTACTACGATAATTTCGAGCACCCCCAGCGTTTGAAACTGCTCTACGTGGCGACCTCCTACCTCAACCGAGATGCGTGGCATTCCCGCCAGACCAACGACTGTCAGGAAATCCGGGCGCAGCTTCCCGCCAGCGCTTCGTCCAAGAGCCCGCCACAAATGCTCGAGCACATCATCGCCTCGATGATGGGGCTGGACGGACCGCAAGCGATCGCGTGGTCGCGGGCGTATCTGGCGGCCGGCGGCGATCCGCAACCTCTGGCGCAGCAAATCGCCATCTGCGCGTGCCGCATCGGCAACGATCCCCACAACCAGGAACTGGGCCAGCTTCTGGTCGAAGATTTCTTCAAGAACCGCAGCTTCGATCGCAACCGCCTGCTGCTGGCCGGCATCCAGCACACGGCTGTCCATCGCAAGTACGGCGATTTCCTCGAAGCGAGCCGTCGCTACGGCAAGGCGATGGGTTTGGCCGAGTTGCAGTAGGTGTCGCCGGGCAGTCACGGCGCAATACGCCAAGAGGCTATTGCGTCCTACGCGTTTTGTATCCCGTAGGGTGCAAGAGCGCAGCGTATTGCACCGTCGCGATCTCGACGGCGCCGATGGAGCGCGCAGCCACCATCGCCGGCAACGCCGTTGGCGCGCTCGTCGCCAGCGGCGTTTCTGCGCGTGGCACGGAAGCTTCGGTCCACAGATTTCGGACGATGCGCCGCCGAATGCCTTACCTCTCCAGACGAGAATCGGCTTGGAGTCGCAGCCGCATAGAGGATTGGTCGAGTCGCCAATCCATGACCGCCGGCAGCGACGCGAGGCCACCATGGCAAATTTCACGACCCATATCGGCGTCGGCACGCTCGTCAGCGGGGCCTTGGCGACGTTGACGTTGGCGGCCGACGTGGTCGCGCCCGAAAATCTGATTGCGGTGACGGTCGCCGGCGTGCTCGGCAGCATCCTGCCGGACATCGATCTGAAAGAGTCCAAGCCCAGCCGCGCGCTGTTTTCGGGCCTCGCCGCTTTCTTCGCGTTCGCGACGCTGTTCGTTTTCGCCGAACACTTGTCGATTGCGGAGAATTGGTTGTTGGCGCTGGTCGCGTTTCTGGTCGTGCGCTATGTCGCCCACTCGGCGTTCCATCGCATGTCCTATCACCGCGGCATCTACCACTCCCTGATTGCCGCGGTGTTCTTCGCTCTGCTGACCGCCGTCATTTACAAATGGGTTCTCGGGCGACACGACGGCGTCGCGTGGCTGGCGGCCGCTTTCATGCTGGTCGGCTATCTCGTCCATCTGACACTCGACGAGATCTACAGTGTCGACGTGATGGATACGCGCATCAAGAAGTCGTTCGGCACGGCGCTGAAGCCGATCGATTTCAAATATCCCGGACATTCGGCGTTGATGGCGACCGCCGTCGTCGTCGCGTTCGTGGTCGCGCCACCCACGTCGACGTTCGTCGAAGGCATGTCGCAGCGCGCGCTGTGGACGGGATTGCAGCAGAAGATGTTGCCGAGCAAGGGTTGGTTTTGGGGACTTGCCGATGTGAACCGATACTTCGATCGCGGGCCCGTGGCCGAACAGGCGCCGCCGAACGCGTCACCGATTTCGACGGGGTCCGTGGGGGCAACGCCGCCGTCTGTTCCGAAGACCACGAAATAAGCAAAGGGGCGCATGGGTGGGGGATTGCTCGGCGGTCAGCCGGCTTTGCGTCGCGCCGCCTCGGCGTGGAAGGCCAGACCCGCGAGATAATTGCGGATGAGGTCGCGAACCAGGATTGCAGCCGCCTCGGTGGTCACGTTGGCGAGCTTGTTGGCCGTCGACAGCGACGTGATGCCGTGCACCCCGGCCCACAGAACACGCGCTGACCGTTGCCGGGCGATGTGATCCTCCGGCGCAAACAGCGGCGCCATCGCAGTCTCCACGCGCGACATCAGCATTTCGAGTTTCTGCTGATACCACGGGGGGGTGTCGCCGCCGCCCGGCATGTAATGCTCGAACAGCAGGTTCCACAGTTTTGGCCGTTCGCTGGTGAAGGCGAGGTAGGTCTCGGCCAGGCGAACGACTTTGTCCTCGGGCGCATCGACGCTCATGGCGGCCTCGATGCGCTGGTCGAGCGCATCCAGGACACGGGCCTCGACGTGCAGCACCACATCGTCGAGATTTTCGAACATGTTGTAAATCGTGCCCGGCGAGTAGCCGATGCGTCGTGCGATCTCACGCGCGGACAACCCAGCAAGACCGTTCGTCTCGATGATGGCTTGCGCCGCATCGAGGATCAATTCGCGCAACTGATCGGGCGTATGCGTGGAACGACGTCCCATGCGCTGTACTCTCAGGGAGTTGATGACCAGCGTCCAGTAGTATGGCGTCCGTCAGGCGACGGCAATGGCGAAAACACGCGTGGAAGGCGTTCGATGGGCGCCTCGTTTTTCAGGCTTTCGGCACGCCACCGGGCCAGACGGGGGCGCCGGCCAAGTCCGGCCAGCCGATCGGCGCTTCGGCCGCCGCCCGGTTGGCGTCCAGGGCGGCGTCTGCTGTCCACTTGGCGGCGATGAAGCGCCGGCCGGTGACGCCTTCGCCTGCGTTGGACGCGAGCCACACGATCGGCGGGACCATGGCGCCGGGTGGGATGAGGTCGGCCCGCGCGTAGCCCGATTCCGCCGGCACCATCGGCGTATCGGCCGGACCGCCGGGCACGACGACATTCACCGTGATGCCATAGGGCTCGAATTCCTGCGCGTGGCCCGCCGACAGCGCCTCGAAGCCGGCTTTGACGGGGCCGTAAGGGTGGAACCGTCCGCGCAGCATCGTGAAGAAACTGGTCGTGACATTGATGATGCGGCCCGATTTCCGGGCCTTCATGCCGGGGACGGCAGCACGCGTCATGTACCAGCCGCCCGAGAGGTTCACGGCGACGAACTCATCCCAGACCTGCGGCGTGATTTCCTCGATGCCGACGAGGTTCGTCATGTGATCGGCACGCAGCGCGCCCATGCCCAGCGCACCGTTGTTGATCAGGATATCGAGCTTGCCGAATGCGGTCTCGGCGGCGGCCACAGCAGCGACACAGGCGGCCGGATCGGAGATATCCAAGCGGTAGGTGGCCAGGTGCGCGCTGGCGCCCTTGGTTTCGAGGTCGCGGGCGAGGAGGCCCAGACTTTTCTCGTCCACGTCGGTCGCCAGAACACGCGCACCCGCCGCGATCAATCCAGCCGTCAAGGCTCGTCCGAGGCCACCTGCGGCCCCTGTGATCAAGGCAGCTTTTCCGGCCAATGGGGGTGGCGACATGGGTGTTCCCTCGAGGCATGCGATCGGCTGGACGCCGCCAGCCTATCAGAGGGTGGGCAGCATGGAAGCGCCGATGATCGGCCCGGCCGTGCCGCTTTGAATAAGCACGGCGCCGCTCTGGGTGTCGGGCAGTTTCACAGCATCGCGTGCGAGCTCGAACCGCTCGGCCTTGCCCTTCCACATGCCGACCGTCGTCAATTCGCGCACGACGTTGTAGTATTTGAGAGACTTGCCACGGTTCTCCCCGGATCGGACGGGGACTTCGGCTTCTTTCTGCAACACGGCGAGCCAGATGGTCGCTTCGGTCGTCCCACTGGCCAAAGCGGCGTCGCCCGCCTCGATGACGATGCGCGCGCCCTCGATGCGCGTCGTGATCGGGACGCGTGAGGCGGTGAACCGGGCGCTGGTCTGGGCGATGGCGCGGTCGATGTCAGCAGCGCTGCGGCCCAGCACGTGCGCCATCCCGTTGACGACGATCTGGGGTGTGTAGATGCGGCCATCACCCCGCTCCTTGGCGTAAGCGCGTTGCCGGGCGGTGAATTTCGGGCTGGCGAAGGTGTCCTTCCAGCCCAGATAATCCCAGTAATCGACCGGTAACGTCAGGGCGACCAGATCGTCGCGTTTGGCATAGATGCCGAGCAGCGCGTCGGCCGGCGGGCAGGAATTGCAGCCTTGGCTCGTGTAGAGTTCGAGAACCGCTTTTGCCTGTGCGCCAGAGGACCGCGCACCCGAATCCTGCGCGCTCGCGAGGCCCGTCATGGCGACCAGCAGCAGACCATTGGCACAGATCCCATTGATGACGTTCGTGAGGGTTGAGCCGAACATTGTGGGGATGAAGCCTCGATCGATGGTGGGATTGCAGCGGGCGATTCGGTTTTTATGGGCTCGCCCGCGTTCAAATACGAGTCACGAGTGGGTGAGGT
>JANOKV010000315.1:0-3410 GCA_031419415.1 Hyphomicrobiales bacterium
TGGAGCCACACAGCCGCCTGGGTGTTGTACGTCGAGCCAAATCGGACCTACAACCGATGTGTGGCCTGCGGGGGAAGAGTGATATGTCGATGACGCCAACGATCGCCCAACCCCAGGCTGTGGCGCGACTGGGTGACGGGTGGGTGGCCCCGAGCCCAATCCCACATGCGCCGGTAAGGGCAACGCCCGCGCCGTCGACCGTCATCGACGAAATATTCGACAGCAGCGAAACGCGCGAGAAGTTCATTCCTGTCACCCGCCAGGCGCTCGTCGACCGCCTGAGCAGTCCCCATCAGTGGCACGGCGATCAAGCCCAGCATGCCCGCAAGCTCTTTCGCTATCTCGATTACTGGCGTCGCCAGACCTACAACGCTCGGCTCATGTCGCTCGACCATTGTTACGAGGCCTTCAGCCCCGACAGCGATTTGCTCGTCACGCGCAAATTCAGCGATGCGGAACTCATCGTGCAGCAGCGGTCGCTCGTTGAAAAAATGCGCGAGCTGCTCGTCCAGGCCAACTACACGGCTGTCGATCCCGCGCACGTACAAATGATCATGACGCCTGACAGCCATTACGGCCTCAATCTGGACGTCGACCTGGGTGTGTTCGACGAGCTGATGATCTTTTATCGTGGGGCCACCAAGCGCACGCAGACGCGCCGCAGTCTCCGCCGCCTTTACCTGCGGCATGAAGAATTCGAGGTGCCGATCTTCCAGAGGTTGTTCATCTTCTTCAAGTTGAAGCCGGAGGAGCGACGCATTGGCGAAATCATGGCCGACAAGGCGTGTGATCGAGAAACTGCCGAAAAGATCTATCGGCGTGCACGATCATTGCTGCCGCCGCTCATCAAAACCGAATTCGCCTACATGAAGCTCTTCAAGAACATCCCCCGGTCCGATCTGGAGATGATTTTTCCCAACACGCGCGTGCGTTTCCGGATGTTCGACAAGTTGAAGCTCGGCGTGACGACCGGGGGAAGCGTCGGCATGGGGGTCGTCGGCGCGGTCGGCAAGCTCGCCGTCGCGACCAACCCCGTGGCCCTGGCCGGTGCGGTGATCGGCTTGGGAGGCATCGCCTTGCGGCAGGGCATGAATTTCATCAATCAGAAAAACCGCTACATGGTGACGATGGCGCAGAACCTGTATTTTCACGCCATGGCCGACAATCGCGGTGTCATGACCCTACTGTCGGAGCGCGCGGCCGAAGAGGACGTGAAGGAAGAGATGCTGCTCTACGCCGTCCTCGCCAAAGAGAAGACCAATCGGAGCGAGTTGCGGCACGTGGACCGGGCCATCGAAAGATACATGGGCGACACGTTCGGCGTGGGCGTCAATTTCGATATCGAGGATGCGCTGAGCCGCCTCATGCAAGACGGCCTCGTAGTCGAACTGGCGGATGGTTCCTTGCAGACCCTGGGGCCGGCGGCCGCGTGTCGGCATATCGATATGCTCTGGGACCAGTATTTGGACAAGCTGCCCGACCAGACCGCCACGCAAGGCCAGGAATTCGACATGGAGCCGGAACCAGCGCAACCCCCGAATGGGAGCGCCTGAAACACCCATGGCGCTGACCAAAGTCACGATCGAAACGACGGGGCGCGGATCGGCGCGCTCGGTGTCTGAAAAACTGTCGCATCATACCCCAGAACCTCTCGCCGTTACCGAATTCGAGAACGTGGAGTCGCGGGGCTGGCGCGTTGAAGCCTATTTCGAGGATGTGCTCGACCTCGTCGATCTCGCATTAGCGCTCGGCCTCGGCAGCTCTGATGTTTCGATCTCGAGCGAACCGGTGCCCGACGAGAACTGGGTGACGCTCAGCCAGGCGGCCTTGCCGCCCGTCATCGCGGGGCGCTTCGTCGTCCATGGCAGCCACGATCGTGGCCGCGTCGGCTGGCGTAGGGCGGCCATCGAAATCGATGCAGGCGAGGCGTTCGGCACCGCGCATCACGCCACGACCCTGGGGTGCCTGCTGGCGCTCGATACGCTCGTTCACTGCATGGCGCCACGTCGGGTGCTGGACTTGGGCTGCGGCTCGGGTGTCCTTGCCATCGCTGCATCCCGTGTGCTGCCGCGCGCGCGTGTGCTGGCGAGCGATATCGATCCAACTGCGGTGGAGGTGGCGCGCGCCAACATTCGGTTGAATCGCGCGCAGGGCAGGGTGCGTGCCCTCTGTGCAGTGGGTTTGCACCATACGGAGTTGCGGCGGGAGGCGCCGTTCGATCTGGTGCTCGCGAATATCCTCGCGGGCCCGCTCATTCACCTCGCGCCCAGCGTCGCGCACGCCATCACGCCCGGCGGTATCGCCGTGTTGTCGGGCATCTTGAGCGAGCAGGCCATGGAGGTGCAAGCCGCGTGGCGCGCCGCAGGATTTTCAATGCAGGCGAAGCTGCTGCTCAACGGCTGGGCGACGTTGGTGTTGCGCCGTCAGCAGAACTCGGCAAGCCGACGGCGCATCGTGTAGAGGTTCAGCCCTGCCACGTGCGGGGTATGAATGGCTCGCTCGCACGAATGCGGGCGATTTCGTCATCCGCGACCCCGATGTCCCGCAGCAAGCTGGGGTCCAGTTCGGCGAGGTCGTGGCGCAGGCGTCGCTGCACGAGGCCGGCCTGCAAGGAAGCCCCGAGTCTGCGGAAGCTCGACGACAACCGCGTGAGGATCGCTCCGGCGTAAGACGAACTCTCACGGCTCCAATGACCGATCGCGTCGGTGGAAATTCGTGTCATGTCCGATCTCCGAACGTATTCAAAATGTAAGCCGCGTTAGGACAGCGCGACGTCGGCGCGGATAGCCATGATTTCGGTCGCCGAGAAGCCCAAAACTCGAAGTGTTTTGTCCGGCAGGCTTGCAAGATAAGGGCGCACACGGTGAGCTGCCTGTGCGAGGCGCGCACGTGTAGCCCGGTCGATGTGGTCGTTTTCGGCCTCGGCAACGGGGCGTGCGGGGCCTGCGAATGTCGGGAAATGGGCGGTGTTCATCATGATCTCGGCTTTCTGTGCTCTGAGGTGGCGGTGATGCGCCACCCTCTTTGCGCAACGCCGTTTCTTCCTCGATCGAGGCGGCGGTATCTGCACAGCGGTCAATTGGGGATGGGAGCCACGGCTCGGTAGGGTTCTTATCGCAATGCAGCATTGCGCTTCGCGCATGCGATTATAGTACTTAAAACAGAGGGCTACACGCTGTCCGCACATGTTGAGTTCGTGACAGGGAGGCCGCGCCTATTCAATCGACGTCACCGAGACCGGGCGCAACACGCCGTCGCTGATGCACCCGAATACGGAACCAAAGCACCCGAACTGGTGGGGCGTCCACAGGGCGTTGCACGGCCCCCGAATCCCGCCTTAAAGTGCGGCCATGTATCAAGACTTCAGCTCCACCAATGATCCGTCCCTGGGTGTCGCCCGCGTCGCGCGT
>JANOKV010000316.1:0-12767 GCA_031419415.1 Hyphomicrobiales bacterium
CGCGCGGCAACGATCGTAGGGGTCGAACAGGATCGGCGCGGCGAACGACAAATTGACAATGCCGAGTTCCCCTACCGCCAGACGGCGCGCGGCAATCTGGCCCAGATCCGTGGGGTCGAGTTTGTGTTTCAGCGTGCTCACTTGGGCCACCACGCGTTGCGGCCCGAGCCGGAGCACGTAGGATCGACCCGGCAACAAGGGCGTCTCGCTCGTCCACACGATCTCGGCGGCAATCTGATCGGCCAACTCGGGGCGCGCATCGGCGGCCGTGATGAGTTGGCCTGCCGCACATGACGTTGGGCCGCCATCCAAACGCAAGACGGCGCGCGGTGACTGCGATTGCAGGTCCACGCTCGCGATCTTGGCAGGTGTCGCCGCCGGCATCACGACGACGTCGAGCCCTGGTGTCGGATGGCCGGTCACAATCGATCCGACCGCCGTGCCCGCCACACCCCGTGCGTCCGGCTCGGTATCGACCCAAAAGCGAAACGCGGCCGCTTCGGGGTCGTGGTCCGCTTTGGCGAGGGCGCGCGACGCCGCTTCGGCCACGCGTGCAGCATCGCACGGCCAGGAAAACGTCATCGCCGGCCCGCTGCCGAGGCCCTTCGCGTAGATGGCGTAAGTGGCAGCGACATCGGCATCGGCCATCCCTGATGCCGCCGCCACGATCAAAATCGGCAGCCCCACACTGAGGCGAGACGCGAGCAGGCATGCGGTTTTGACGTCATCCGAGAGGTGATCCGCCGCCGTGGTCGCGACCAGAACGACATCGGCCCCCGCAATCGCCGCCAGTTGCGTTGCGGCCAACGGCGTTTTTCCGGAAATCGACGCGACACCGCCGGCGACCCCCGCCGAAGTCAGCGCCGCTTCGACGCCCGCCGCCAGGTCGAGCGCGTCGCCGACACAGACCACCACCAGTCGTGCCGGACCATCCAGCGCATTCTGTACCGAGATCGACGATGAAGATGTGCTCATAGCTGACCAGAGGCCTCCCCGTGCGCCGATGCTGCTCCTGACGCGTGTCGCCTAGCATGCCGGGAATGAGATAGACCTGCGACCCCGTGCGGCAGCGTCAATCGGGCGAAACGAGCTTCAAGCCGACAATCGACGCAATGAGCAGCGTCAGGAACAGGATGCGCAGGGTTTCCGTCGTCTCGCCGTACCACGCGATGCCGATGAGCGCCGTGCCTGCCGCGCCGATGCCCGTCCACACGGCATAGGCCGTGCCGAGCGGCACCGTCCGCATGGCGACGATCAACAGGCCGAAGCTCAACGTCGAGCACACGAGAAAAGAGATGATCGGCCACGGCCGCAGCGACCAGTCGATGTAGCGCATCGATGTCGTGAAACCGATTTCGAACACGCCCGCCACGAGGAGATAAATCCAGCCCATGCTCACCGACCCGACTCGAGGCTTTCGATGATGACGTTGGTGTTCGTATAGACGCAAATCTCCGCTGCGATCGCCATCGCTTTGCGCGCGATCACTTCAGCGTCGAGGGGCTGGTCGAGCAGCGCGCGGGCTGCCGCCAGCGCATAGTTCCCACCCGAGCCGATACCCATCACGTCGCGCTCGGGCTCCAACACATCGCCCGTTCCTGTCAACGCCAGCGTTCGCTCCCGGTCGGCGACCAACATCATCGCCTCGAGGCGGCGCAGATAGCGATCCGTGCGCCAGTCCTTGGCCAGCTCCACGCAAGCGCGCGTCAACTGCCCCGGATACTGCTCGAGCTTGGCCTCCAGGCGTTCGAACAGCGTGAAGGCGTCGGCCGTCGCGCCCGCAAAGCCGCCGATCACGTCGCCCTTGCCCAGCGAACGCACTTTGCGCGCGTTCGATTTGACGATCGTCGCGCCGAGACTGACCTGCCCGTCGCCGGCAATGACCACGCGTCCCCCCTTGCGAACGGTAAGGATGGTCGTGCCATGCCAAATGACGGCGGAACCCGCCTGATCGGAGATATTGTGCATCGCCCAGGCATGCCGCCATCCGCACCTCTCGTCAAGCGGGCCGAAAGCGCCTAACTTCGATCCATTGGCTTCCAGCCGGCGTCGATGGCCTCTTGTTCGGTGCAGAACCAGCGCGCGCCGCGCTTGGGCTCGACCCGCACGCGCTCGTAACGGGTCCACCAGGGCAGCACGTACACGCGCTCGCCTTTCACCACGATGCCTTTGACGGGACAGCCTTCGGCCACGCGCCGTTTCGCATCCTCCCACATGCGCTTGCGCCAAACATCGGGCCGTTCGGCCTCGCCGCTCCAGATGCCAGCCCGGGCGGTTTTGGCCTCGGCCTCTTCTTCGGCGTAGCGCGAGGAGGCCGCGTAGGCATAGCCGCTCTTGACCAGCGCCGCGCCGATGTCGGCTTTGCTCTCGCGACACATGGCGGCTGACACGCCTGCAGCATCGGGGGAACGCGCCTCGCATTTCAGGTTGCGGCCTGCGGCGATGCGCCCGAGCGCGGCAAGGCCCGCTTCGCCGCAAGACCAGCGTTTTTTGCCACGCATGCAAACTTGATCGCGGTCCAACGGTTCGAGCAGGGACAACCGAATGGGCGTATCGCCGACGCGCAAGACACCGGCATCGAGCACAATGGCGCGACCGTTCACCGGCCGCGTCGGCGTCAGAAACGGCACACTGAGCGACGACAGCCCCGCCAACCGACCTGTCCCCGCATGCCGAGGCCAGATGGCCCAAAGCCCCCCTATCACCGCGAGGGTCGCCACCCCGCCAATGCCCCACCGCTGCCACCGATTGCTCGGCAATTTGCTTGCCACCCACGTCCAGCCCCGACGCACACTGGCAAAGCACCACCCGACAACGCCGACGATGCCGCCCCACGCATATCTCAGCCCCGCCCCGAGCCCCGTCGCTGCGCCCGACACTGCCATGCGCGAGCCTGCGCCCACTTTGCGCGCGCCACCACGTGCGGCATCTCCCGCCACAACGCCGACCGCCTTGGCGCCGACCGCCGCTTTCTGGCGAACCCGTTGCAATTTTTCCCCGCGTGCTTTGCGACGCAACGCGATCGTCGTGCGCACGTATTCGCGCCACGCGATCCCGTCTCTGCGTTTCGGCCAACCGAACATCCCGTCCCCGAGTCTGCGATCGTCGGCGCGACGCAGCGACACCCACCACCCGTCGGGCCGCGACTTCGAATCGAGCTGTCAAACTCTGCACCAATCATGGCGGGCCGGCGACGCCTAGCCGGTCGGCGGTCGCATTTCCCGAGCACCGTGGAGTTGCAGACACACTCACGCACGCCGCTCGAGGAAGGCCAGAACGCCCTCTTTGTAGGTGCGATCGCCCACCGCCTTCATGTGATCGCGGCCTTCGAGAACCAGGGCCTCCGCACCCGGTATGATGCCAGCCAGGGCCACCGCCGAGCCGCCGATCACATCGTCGCTGCCGACGGCCACCAAAACCGGGCATCGCAATTGGCCCAGCGCTTCGGGTGTGATCGGCTCTCTGGAACTGCGAATGCAGACGGCCAGCGCCCGCAAATCGCTCTTCGTCGCCTCGGCGAAGGCGCGAAAGGTGCGGGCCGTCGCATTCGAAACCGCATCGATGCTGGGCGCGAGCAGCGCCGCCGCAATCGACGACGTGCCAGCCATCGGCCGCACCATGTTCCAGCCGAGCCCACCGAACACGATGCTGCGCACACGGTCCGGATGGGCCAGCGCCAGAAACGCGGTGATGCGGGCGCCCATCGAGTAGCCCATCACATCGGCGCGGGCGATTCCCAGGTGATCGAGCAGGCGGCGCATATCCTCCGCCATGGCGGGCGCCCCGTAGTGCTCGGGATCGTAGAGCTTGGCGGACGCCCCATGTCCGCGATTGTCGACGGCAATGACGCGACGCCCGGCGCGCACCAGCGCGCGCACCCAACCCGTATCCACCCAGTTGACAGTGAGATTCGAGGCAAAGCCGTGGATGAGCAAGATTGGATCGCCCGCGCCCTCGTCGAGGTAGGCTAACTCCACGCCATCGGACTGAAACGTCTGCATAAACCCTCCTGGGCCTATTTCGGGCGACTGCGACGCCACTTCCGCTGTATTCATCGCGGCGCGCTGCCTATGGTACGAATGCTTCACCGCGCGCAGCACTGACCGCAACAGGAATCGTCGATGGCCGCCAGCACCATTCCGCACCTTGCCAACGATCGTGGCGTCGAAAAAATATTCCTCGGCGTCAAAGAGTTCAACTGTATGGGCGCGCGCGACCCGTTCGATCACCCGCACGTCTATTTGGACATGGGCGCCGAAACACAAATCCTGTGCCCTTATTGCTCGACCCTATTCGTGCATGATGCGCGCCTCGCCGAGACCCAGACCGAGCCGACGGGTTGCCTCGTCACGCTTTTCCCGACCGACGGCTGATCATCGGCGAAGGCCACCCATGCGCCCCGACCAGCCGGTTCTGATCGCGGGGGGTGGCATCGGTGGTTTAGCGGTGGCCGTGGCCCTGGCGCAGCACGGCATCGCCGCCCATGTTCTCGAGCGACGCACAGAATTTTCCCAAGCCGGCGCCGGCATCCAACTCAGCCCCAACGCTGTGCGCGTTCTCGAACGGCTGGGCGTCGCCGAGCCTCTAGCTCCGAACGTCGGCGCCCCGGATGCCATCGTGGTGCGTGAAGGGCGCAGCGGTCGCGCCCTGCAACGGCTTCCACTCGGCGATTGGATCAGGCAGCGCCACGGCGCGCCCTATTGGTTGGCCCATCGCCGCGACGTGCAGGCGGCGTTGCTCGGTGCGGCGGAGGCCCAAGCGCTCATTCAGATATCCACGGGGTTTGACGCGACTGCGATCGATACGGGCGACGCTGCACGGGTTCGCCTCACCTCCCGGGCGGGACAAACCGTCGAGGGCGTCGCCCTGATCGGTGCGGACGGCGTGTTTTCGCGCGTGCGGCAACATCTCGGCTCCAGCGCCGCGCCCCGGTTCTCGGGCCTGACGGCGGCACGCACTGTGCTGACGAACGATGCCGCAACCACCGTATTGGGTCTCGACACCGTCGGCGTGTGGCTCGCACCGGGAGCCCACGTCGTCCATTACCCGCTGCGCGGTGGTCGCGAGCTCGCGGTCGTGGTCATCACACCCGCCACCAGCACCGGCACCGGCTGGGCGCTGCCGACATCGACTTCCGGTGTCCTCGCATCACTGGCGGGATTTGCGCCTGTCCTTCGCGACGCATTGGGGCGCGCGACCGAGTGGCGGCAGTGGGCGTTGTTCGAACTGGACCAGCCAGGGCATTGGTCGGCCGGTCGCGTGACGCTGCTCGGCGACGCGGCGCATCCGACGTTGCCCTTCTTCGCCCAGGGCGGAGCGTTGGCGCTCGAGGACGCCATCGTCCTGGCCGACCAAATCGCAGTCGTCGGCGACATCGCGTCGGCCTTCGCCACCTACGAAACCCGGCGCATGCAGCGCACCCGCGCAGTCGTCGCAACCGCCCGCCGAAATGGCCGCATTTTTCATCTCGACGGTGTGGCCGCCCACGCGCGCAACCTCACCCTGCGCCTGCTCCCGCCCGAACGCGTGATGGCCCGTTACGACTGGGTGTATGGCTGGCCATAAGCGCCGCGCTTTAACCGGTCGCCCCCTCCCTGTTTCCCGGCCGAGCGAGAGCAAGAGCCGCGATCACGTGGGTGCAAGAGTGGTTCGACAGCTCCACGGCCACAATACGCAGCGCTCGCGTTGCCCCGTCATTGTGCCCATCCACCGCCGCGATTCCGGATCACTGCGCCACCGGCGCGACGACGCTTTAATGGTTGTCGCGCGGTATCCCCTTGGTGGCGGCGATGCGTTGGTATTTGACGGCGGGTTTGAGCACCATGCCGTGGCTGAGTTCGTCGACCATGCCGCGCTGGATTTCCTGCCAGGGCGTTTGGCTCTCGGGATATTTGTACCCACCCGCATCCATCAGCGCCTTGCGACGCTTGGCCAACTCGTCGGTCGAGATGAGAATGTCGGCCGTGCGCTTGGCGAGGTCGATGCGGACGCGATCCCCGGTCCGCAACAACGCGAGACCGCCGTTACTCGCCGCTTCCGGCGACGCGTTGAGGATCGATGGTGAGCCCGACGTGCCAGATTGGCGACCGTCGCCGATGCAAGGCAGCGCCGTGATGCCCTTCTTCAAAAGGTAATCCGGCGCGCGCATGTTCACGACTTCTGCACCACCCGGATAGCCGATCGGGCCGACGCCGCGGATGAACAGCATGCAATTCTCGTCGATCTCGAGTTTCGGATCGTCGATCTTGGCGTGATAATCCTCCGGCCCGTCGAACACGATGGCACGGCCTTCGAAGGCGTTGGGGTCCTTGGGGTTCGACAAGTAGCGCGTGCGGAATTCCTCGGAAATGACCGAGGTTTTCATAATGGCGCTGTCGAACAGGTTACCTTTCAGGTTGAGGAAACCCGATTGCGCTTTCATCGGCGCGTCGTAGGCCTTGATGACGTTGCGGTCCCAGGAGAATTTGCCTTCGCAGTTCTCGATCAGAGATTTGCCGTTGGCAGTGATCGCGGATTTATCGATCTTGCCCTTGGCGATCAGCTCGGCGACGACGGCAGGCACGCCACCCGCGCGATGGAATTCCTCGCCCAGGTATTCACCGGCCGGTTGCAGATTGACCAACAGCGGGATGTCGTAGCCGATGTTTTCCCAGTCGTCGGAAGTGAGCTCCACGCCGATGTGGCGGGCGATCGCGACGAGATGCACGGGCGCATTGGTCGAGCCGCCGATGGCCGAGTTTGTGACGATAGCGTTTTCGAAGGCCGCACGCGTCAAAATGTCGGAGGGGCGCAGATCCTCGAACACCATCTCGACGATGCGCTTACCGGTCGCGTGCGCCATCTGCTGGCGTTCGCGATAAGGGCCGGGGATGGCGGCGCACCCGGGCAGGCTCATGCCGAGCGCTTCGGCGAGCGAGTTCATAGTCGTCGCCGTGCCCATCGTATTGCAGTGGCCCGCCGACGGCGCCGACGAGGCGACGAGTTCGAGGAAGCCTTTGTAGTCGATTTCACCGCGCGCCATCATTTCGCGGGCGCGCCACACGATGGTGCCCGAACCCGTGCGTTCGCCCTTGAACCAGCCGTTGAGCATCGGCCCACCCGACAGCACGATGGCGGGAATATCGACCGTGGCCGCCGCCATGATTTGCGCGGGCGTGGTCTTGTCACAACCGGTGGTCAGCACGACGCCGTCGATGGGATAGCCGTAGAGAACTTCGACCAGCGAGAGATACATCAGGTTGCGATCGAGCGCCGCGGTCGGGCGCTTGCCGGTTTCCTGGATGGGGTGCAGCGGGAATTCCATCGCAATGCCACCGGCTTCGCGGATACCCTCGCGGACGCGTTCGGCCAGCTGGAGATGGTGACGGTTGCAGGGCACGAGGTCAGAACCCGACTGGGCGATGCCGATGATCGGCTTGCCCGACTGCAATTCCTCGATGGTCAGACCATAGTTGGTGTAGCGCTCGAGATAGAGCGCCGTCATGTCGGCATTAGCGGGGTTATCGAACCAGGCCTTGGAGCGCAATTCGGAAGGCTTCACGCGCTTCTTGCCGCCGGTGGCCTTGGCGCCGTTTTGGGGCTTCTTGGGGTCTTTCATGGACGGCTCCTCGAGGGGCGTTGGCGGGTTCAAGCGCACACTATGACCGCTCATCCGTAGGGTGCAAGTGCGGGAGCGTATTGCGCCGCCGCGATCTGGGCGTCGCGGGTGGAATTCGGGGCGCACCGCAATTCGCCAAGGGGCTATTGCGCCTTACGATTGAAGTTCCCGTAGGGTGCAATAGCGAAGCGTATTGCACCGCCGCGAGCTGGACGTCTCGGGTGGAGTTCGTGGCCGGCGCAATACGCCCGAAGTGGGCTATTGCGCCCAGCGGTTGAAGGTGTTGGGCGGTGAATGAGGAGACATCGCCCGCGGCCTCAGTTCTGCCGCTGACCGACAGACCGCGTCTTGATCTCCACGAAGTTCACGTCGGGGTTCTTGTCGCTGGTCCATTTCAGGTTGAATTCGGACGCGGCGAGGTACACGGGGTCGTCGTCGAGATCGAGGGCGATGGCCAGGCGATTGCGGTCCATGAACGTGTCGAGCGCGGTTTTGTTGGTGGCCGAAATCCAGCGCACGGTCTCGAAAGGCACCGAGTCGAACGCGATCGGCAGGCCATATTCGTTGGTCAGTCGGTCGGCGAGCACGTCGAGTTGGAGGGCCCCGATGACGCCGACAACGGGAGGCGTGCCGTCCACCGGGAAGAAGAGCTGCACGACGCCTTCCTCGGACATTTCACGCAACGCCTCGCGCAGCTTCTTTGCGCGGATCGTGTCCTCGAGCCGAATGCGACGCAGGATTTCCGGCGCAAAGCTCGGCAGGCCGAGGAAGCTCAGCTCTTCGCCTTCAGTGATCGTGTCACCGATGCGCAGCAGCCCCTTGTTGGGGATGCCGACGATATCGCCGGCGAAGGCTTCCTCTGCGAGCGAGCGATCCTGGGCGAAAAAGAATTGCGGGGACTGGAGCGCGATCATACGCCCCGTGCGCACGACCTTCACTTTCATGCCGCGCCGCAACCGGCCCGAGCACACGCGCATGAACGCGATGCGGTCGCGGTGGTTGGGGTCCATGTTCGCTTGGATTTTGAAAACGAGGCCCGTGAGCGCGGTTTCCTGCGGTCGCACCGTGCGCCCATCGGCGGGCTGGTCGCGCGGGGGTGGGGCGTATTTGATCAAGGCGTCGAGCAGATCGCGCACGCCGAAATTACGCAACGCGCTGCCGAAATAAACAGGCGTCAACGTGCCTTGACGGAAAGCCTCCACATCGAAGCGGCTGCAGACGTCGTGGACGAGTTCTACGTCCTCGCTCCAGCGATCGGCCGAGAAGGGATCGAGCAGGGCCTGCACGGCGGGGTCCTGCGGACCCGACACTTCTGTGCCGTCGTCGTCCTTGTCGAGTTGGCGGATGCGCGCCTGCTGGAGATCGTACGTCCCCTGAAAGGCGCGCCCCAAGCCAATCGGCCAGACCATGGGCGCTGTTTCCAAGGCCAGCGTCTTTTCAATCTCGTCCAACAAGTCGAGAGGCTCGCGGCTTTCCCGGTCCATTTTGTTGACGAAGGTGATGATCGGAATGTCGCGCAGGCGGCAGATCTCGAACAGTTTGCGGGTTCGCGCTTCGATGCCGCGCGCGCCGTCGATGATCATGATGGCGGAGTCGACTGCCGTCAGCGTGCGATAGGTGTCGTCGGAGAAGTCTTCGTGGCCCGGCGTGTCGAGCAGGTTGAACACGGTGTTCTGGTATTCGAACGTCATGACAGACGTCGCGACGGAGATGCCGCGCGCCTTTTCGATCGCCATCCAGTCCGAGCGGGTGCTGCGCCGGTCCTTCTTGGCTTTGACTTGACCGGCCAACTGAATGGCGCCGCCAAACAGCAGCAGCTTTTCCGTCATCGTCGTTTTGCCAGCATCAGGATGGGAGATGATGGCAAACGTGCGCCGTCGACGAATCTGCTCGTCGAGCGCACCGCTCTGGCTCGACTTGGGCGCGTCGTCTTCGGCCGGCGCTGCCGCGACGCGGGCCGGGGTGTCGTCTGTCATAGCGTCGTCCCGTCTTCAGGAATTCCGCCTGCCGGAGGCGGGCGAGCCAGTGCACGAATTTGGGTCTACATCGGCGACTTGGCTGCCAGTGTCCATCCCCGAATGCCTGGGCAAGCCCCGGTGGGCGCCAAACGGCCCGGCGTATGCTCAGGGATCGGACCCAGGCGGGGACAAACCCAGCCCACCGAGACCCGCCAGAATGGATGGCGCGCCCGGATACCAACAGGTCTTTGCAACTCGGCATTGGCGCGCGCGACATCCCGCGATAATCGACAACTCTGGATCGGATACCGATTCGAAATCTGGCGCAGGTCGACCCCGCGTCATGGCTCGGCGGAGTTCGAGCTGCCATCGCAGAGGAGTGACGATCATGACGTTGAAGGCGCCCGGCATGCTCACATTCATGATTTCCGTGATTATCGTTGTATTCGTCCTTTCAGCCAAATTCTTCGGCGCCAGCATCCCGCTGATCAACGGGCATGAATTCTGGATGCTGTTCATCGCGCACATCATGCTGATCTTCGGTTGTCTGATGCGCGGCCTCTGAGGTCAGCCTGTCGCAAGTGTGATCGATCGCCGCGAACGCGAAAAAGTTGCGTTCGTGTGTTGATCTGTCGCTGCGGCCAACGGCGCTCTGGCAGCAGAATTCGTCGTCGGGCTTAGTGGCGCTATGGAGCGTCACGGCGACATTACGAACGAACGAATTTTCGACTTGGGTCGGCGGACCAACTTATGGTCTCACGACGTCCTGATCGCTTTGGTGTTGACGGTCATGGCCGTGGGTTTCATCGGTCTGGCCTGGATGAGCGGCAATGCCCGCCCCAACGCCCAAGTCGGCGCAAGCAAAGTGGTGACGACGAAGTAAGGCCGGATGGTCCGTCGTCGCAGCCTCACCGATATCCCGACAGTGAAAAGAGCCGCACGCGACGCGGCTCGCCCTGGCCAGCCGGCGTCTGCCGCTCGCCGAGCGGCGTAACAGTCGAAAACCGGCGCGTAATCGCATCCGCATCGCGCCGCACACTCAGCAGCAGAACCGGGGTCCGCGTCGGATCGCGGAAGGGCCGCGTCATCTCGTAGTGGTCGCGCGGCCGGCTGCCCTCGCGCCAGGCGACGATGGGGGTCGGATCGTCCCGCAGATAATAAAGCAGCTCCGCCGTGACGGATCGATCATCGGCCATGAGGGCTTGGAAGGGCTGCCCGGAGCGGCGCGCAGTCTCCAATTGAAGCCGCGCTTCCTGCGCGAGCGCCTGCCAGCCCAGCGTGCGTTGAAAAGGATCTCCCACCCCGGGCAGGGCGAATCGCCCCGCATAACTCGTCGCAACGATCAGGCCCAGGGCGAGGAGCGCATGGAGGGCCAACGATCCTTTCAGCCAGAGCTCGGACCCGAGGCGCAGAAGCGTCGCTGTCACCAGAACGACGCCTGCGACATAGGACACCGCCGCCCAATTGGCGTGCGCCCGCGACAGGAAGGCTTGGCCGATGATGAGCAGCAGCACCGGGAGCGTGAACGACAGCAAGAGCCGGTCGGGTTCGGGCAGGCCCTCGCGCCAAGCGCGCGCGACGGTCACAATCAGGGCCGCAAACAGAATCGGGCCGAAAACGGCGAATTGAGCCGCAACGAACTCCAAGCCTTTGCCGAAATTGACGAGCGAGCCTCCGAGCCGCGCATTGTCGGCGGTGTGGGCGAAGGTCGCAAAGCCATTGCCGAGGTTCCAGACGAGATTGGGGGCGATGAGCAACCCGCCGAGGCCGAGCGCGCCATACAGGCGGCCATCCGCGAGCAGTCGCCGCGCCTGCGGCGTCACAATGAGGTAGACCGCGAGGCAGGCGACGAAGAACACCATCGCGTATTTGGCGTTGAGGCCCAGGCCGAGCGCCAACCCCAGGAGGATGGCCGGGCTCCAGCCGCTATCGGCGTCCTCTAGGGCGACCAAGGCCCACAAGGCCACGGCCCAGCACGCGAGCAACGGCACGTCCGTGGAAATGATGCCCGATGACAGCGAAACGCCGGGCAGCGTCGCGAACGCGAGCGCCGACCAGAGCCCCACGCGGGCCCCATGCAAGCGCTTTCCGATGAGGAAGACGACGACGGCGGTGACCGTGTGCAGCAGCGGAGCTGGCAACCGAATGCAGGCCGTGCTGTCACCGCATACGGTCGTGGCAAGGCCGATGATCCAGGCGATGAGGGGTGGTTTGGAATAGTACCCGAATGCCGGCTCACGGCTCCAGGACCAGTATTGCGCTTCATCGAAGAAAAGATCGGTCGCATTGACGCTCAGTCCGATGACGCGCACCGCCAGCAGGACCGCCAGACCCAGCGCCAGCATCACCGGCGCCGATAGGATGCCGCCGTTGCCGTCGCCGTCGCCGTTGGCGCTCCCTGGAACTGTGGCGCGATTGTCCATGTCGTTGGCTTGCCTCGAGACTGCCCGATATATCGGATGCTCTACAGCGGCGTGAGCTGGCGGAACAGTGTCGTTCTGCCAGGCGCGTCAGGGCGGCGCATGCCCCCTGCGGCGACCCAATTGCGTGATAAGATTGCACCGTGGTCCGTCGGGGCCCGCCTGCCCCCGCGATAAATTTGGAGCGCGACATGCGCCTCTCCGTCGTCATTCCGGCACTCAACGAAGCTGGCAACATTGGTCGCCTCGTCGAGGAAACCTATGCCGTGGTCCCCGCCGATATGCTCGGCGAAGTGATTGTCATCGACGATTGCAGCGTCGACACGACACCGGGTGAGGTGAAGTCCCTCATCGCACGCGGCACGCTGCCCAACTTGCGCTATCTGCGACATTCCAGCCGCAGCGGCCAGAGCGCCGCCATGCGCACCGGAATTTTGGCGGCGCAGTTTCCCGTGATCGCAACCATGGACGGTGACGGCCAGAACGATCCGCGCGACATCGCGCGCCTCGTCGAGCGCTTGGCGGCTCCCGGCGCCAAGGGGCCTGCCCTCGTCGGCGGCGTGCGGACCGACCGCAAGGCCGAAGGATCGAAACGCTGGGCCTCGCTGTGCGCCAACTGGATCCGCGACAGCGTGCTGCGGGACAATTGCCCCGATACCGGCTGCGGCATCAAGGTCTACTGGCGCGAGGCGTTTTTGAAGCTGCCCTACTTCACGAGTATGCACCGTTATCTGCCGGCGCTGTTCTTGACCTACGGCCACGAGACGGCCTACGTGCCCGTCAACGACCGCC
>JANOKV010000317.1:0-9225 GCA_031419415.1 Hyphomicrobiales bacterium
GGCATCGGTGCGGCGGCCGCGCGGCTGATGGCGGCCGAGGGCGCCAAGCTGATGCTCGCCGATGTGCTCACCGACCCTCTCGCGGACGTGGCCAGGGAGATCGGCGCGAGCGCTGCGGTCTGCCCGACGGACGTGACGGACGAGGCCGCCGTGCAGCGCCTCGTCGCCGAGACGGTCGCGCGGTGGGGAAAGGTCGATGCGGCGCTGCTCAATGCGGGCATCGAAGGCAAGGTCGGCGCCATCGAGGATTATGCGGCGGAGATGTTCGACAAGGTCATGGCCGTCAACGTGCGCGGCGTGTGGCTCGGCCTCAAGTACGTCATGAAGGCGATGGCCGACACGGGCGGCTCGATCGTGATCACGTCCTCGACGTCGGGCATCCGGGCGACACCCCATATGTCGGCCTACACGGCGTCCAAGCATGCCGTGATCGGCCTGATGCGTTCGGCGGCGATCGAGGGCGCAGACCGCAAGATCCGTGTCAACACTGTGAACCCCTCGCCGATCGATACGCCGATGATCGCCTCGCTCGAGAAAATGCGTGGCCTGTCGGGTCGCAACGACCAGCCGATGGCGACTGGTACGCCGCTGGGTCGCTATGGCACGCCAGAGGAAGTGGCCAAGCTGATGCTGTTCCTCGCCAGCGACGAGTCGAGCTTCTGCACGGGCGGCGTCTACATGGTCGATGGGGGCGTCTCGGCCGGCAGGCGCGGTTGAAGCCCGTCCACCGGACCGGTCGCCACGACGATGCGGGCCGATCGGCCCCCGGGCCGCCATTCACCATTCCTGGCCTTGCCGTTCGACAGAGCGCGCCATAGCTTCGATCTTGCCTGGGCAGGCGCGCGGTGCGCGCGATCCCGGTTGCGACGGCGTCGGACGGGACACGCGGAAAGGTTGCGCGGTGACAGCGGTCCAATCACAGGGCGTCGTGAAGCATCGCGCGCTGATCACCGCGATCGCCATTCTGGCGAGCATGATCTACTCGATCGACTGGACGATCGCCGCCGTCGCCCTGCCGCACATGCAAGGCGCGTTCTCGGCGACGCACGATCAGATCGCCTGGGTGATGACGTCTTACATCGTCGTCAGCGCCATCGCCCTGCCCACGACGGGGTGGTTGAGTTCGGTGCTGGGTCGCAAGCGCCTGTTTTTGGTGTCGATTGGTGGCTTCACCGTGTTTTCTATTTTCTGCGGCGCGGCGAACTCTCTGCCGGCCGAGATTTTCTTCCGCGCCTTGCAGGGCTGCTTCGGCGCCTTCCTGATCCCGCTGTCGCAGGCGCTGCTGCTCGATATCTATCCGAAAGAAAAGCACAGCCAGGCCGTCGCCCTATGGGGGATGGGCGTGATCCTGGGCCCGATCATCGGCCCGACGCTCGGCGGATATCTGACCGAGGAGTACTCCTGGCGCTGGGTGTTTTATGTCGGCGTGCCGATCGGGGGCATCGCCTTTCTGGGCGGTTGGGTTTTTCTTCCCAAAGACGACACCTCGCGCAAGCCCGCCACGTTCGATTGGTTGGGTTTTGTGGCCCTCGCGGTCGGCGTAGGCGCGCTGCAACTGATGCTCGATCGGGGCGAACGTCTGGATTGGTTCGAGTCGATGGAGGTGCGCATCGAGGCCGGTCTCGTTGTCCTGGGCCTCTACGTGTTTGCGATCCACGCTCTATCGAGCCGCGCCCCCCTCATCGACCTTCGCCTGATGCTCGACCGCAATTATTCCGTCGGCCTGCTGCTGGCCTTTCTCTATGGCGTGCTCACGCTGCCCCCCTTGATCCTCATGCCGTCGTTTCTGGCCACACTGCAGGGCTATCCCGTCGTCACCGTCGGCATGCTGCTGTCGCCGCGCGGCATCGGCCTCATGATCTCGATGATCATTCTGGGTCGGATCGGGCATCGCATCGAGCCGCGACTGATGCTGGCGGCGGGTTTTGCCGCGATCGGCGCCTCGAGCTGGGTCATGTCGGGCTGGTCCATCTATGTGCCCGCGAGTGAGGTGATCTGGACGGGCGTCGTGCAGGGCATCGGGGCGGGCGCGATCATCGTGCCGCTGGGCGTCGTCACGTTCGCCACGCTCGATCCCGTGCACCGCACGGAAGCCGCCTCGATTTGGAACCTCGTCCGCAGCGCCGGCTCGAGCATCGGCATTGCCGTCGCGATCTTTATCGTGGCGCGCATGGCGAGCGTTTCGCGGGCCGATCTCGTCAACTTCGTCTCCCCCTTCAACCTCGCTTTCCAAAATCCCAATTTGGCGGGGTGGGCCTCTCTGGAGCACACCGAACATTTGGCGCGGTTCAGCGAAGAGGTCACCCGCCAGGCCCTGATGGTCGGATACATCGACGTTTTCTATCTGAGCGCCTGGGCTGCCATTCTGGCTCTGCCGCTGATCGTTCTGCTCACGCGCGCGAAGTGAGCGGGTCATGCAATTGGGCCAGCGCAACTCGAGGCGGCCACTGGTAGTCACGAGGCCCGCGACTATAGTGTTGCCCCACCACCTCGATCTGTCGTGCTGGGAACTTTCATGATCACGGTCGTCATACCGACGCTCAATGCGGAGGCCGGGCTTGCCGCCTCGCTGATGTCGCTCGTCTCGGCGACGGTCGATGGTCTCGTGCGCGAGGTGATTATCGTCGATGGCGGCTCGACCGACCGCACCTTGGCGATTGTCGATCAAGCGGGCGCGACGCTCCTCAAAACAGCGGCGGGACGCGGCGGCCAGCTCGCCGCCGGCGCCCGCGCGGCCCGTATGCCGTGGCTCCTCTTCATTCATGCAGACACGATTCTCGAGCCAGGATGGGAACGCGAGGTGCAGGCCTTTATCGGCCGGGTCGACATCGGCCAACGGGCGCAGACGGCGGCCGCCTTTCGCTTCGCGCTCGATGACATGGGTGTGATGCCGCGCATCATCGAAACCGGCGTCGCCATCCGGTGCGCCCTCATGCGGCTCCCCTACGGCGATCAGGGCCTGCTCGTCTCCCGCCGGCTCTACGCCGAGATTGGGGGGTATCGCGACCTCCCCCTGATGGAGGATGTGGATATCGTGCGCCGCCTGGGCCGTTCGAGGATCGCCATTTTGCGCGCCCGGGCGGTAACCAGCGCCATCCGCTACCGGCGCGATGGCTATCTAAGGCGTACGGCCCGCAATCTCGTGTGTCTGCTCCTGTTTTATGGCAGGGTCCCCCCGCGGCTCATCGCCAAGATTTACCATTGACGAACCACGTCCCGAGGAGCGGCCAACGGGCGCATGCGCAAAAGCAGAACGGTTTGGCCCTTAACGGCAGGGCGGTGTTCGCTTACATAAACGTTCCATACGTGTGGTATCCGTGAGCAACCATGAACAGCACCACCAAGACGCCCCTACTGGACCAAATTCATGTCCCTGCCGACTTGAGAATGTTGCCTGAAAAGGCGCTGCCTCAGGTCGCGGCCGAACTGCGCCAGGAGACCATCGATGCCGTCTCGGTCACCGGCGGCCATCTCGGCGCGGGATTGGGCGTGGTCGAGCTGACTGTGGCATTGCACTGGGTCTTCGACACGCCCACGGACCGGCTGATCTGGGATGTCGGCCATCAAGCCTATCCGCACAAGATCTTGACGGGCCGCCGCGATCGGATCCGGACGCTGCGCCAAGGTGGCGGGCTGTCGGGATTTACCAAGCGCGCCGAGAGTGAGTTCGACCCGTTCGGCGCGGCCCATTCGTCCACGTCGATCTCGGCGGGTTTGGGCATGGCTGTCGCCCGAGATCTCGACGGGCGCACCAACAACGTCGTTTGCGTGATCGGCGACGGCGCCATGAGCGCCGGCATGGCCTACGAGGCGATGAACAATGCCGGGGCCTGCAACAGCCGGTTGATCGTCGTCCTGAACGACAACGATATGTCGATTGCGCCCCCGGTCGGCGCCCTGTCGACCTATCTGGCGCGGATCACCACCAGCGGGGCCTACCTGCATCTGCGGGAGGTCGCCAAGCAGCTCGCCAAGCACCTCCCGAAGAACTGGGAACGGCGCGCGGCGCGCATGGAAGAATATACGCGCCACCTGTGGCAGGGCGGCGCCTGGTTCGAAGAACTCGGCTTTTATTATGTGGGGCCCATCGACGGGCACGATCTCAACGTCTTGATGCCCGTCCTGAAGAATGTGCGAGACGCCAGGCAAGGCCCGATCCTGGTGCACGTCGTGACCAAGAAGGGCAAAGGCTATCCGCCGGCGGAATCAGCGGCCGACAAGTACCACGGTGTGAACGCGTTCAATGTCATCACAGGCGCTCAGGCCAAACCCAAGGCGAATGCACCCAGTTACACCAAGGTTTTCGCCGACAGTCTGATCAGCGCCGCCAAGAGAGACCCCAAGATCGTCGCGATCACCGCAGCGATGCCATCGGGTACGGGCTTGGATCTATTTGGCAAGGCCTTTCCGGATCGGACCTTCGATGTCGGCATCGCCGAGCAGCACGGGGTCACGTTCGCAGCGGGCCTCGCCACCGAGGGCTACAAGCCGTTTGCCGCTATCTACTCGACGTTCTTGCAGCGCGGCTACGATCAGATCGTGCACGACGTCGCGATCCAAAAATTGCCGGTGCGTTTCGCGCTCGACCGCGCCGGCCTCGTCGGGGCCGACGGACCGACGCATGCGGGGTCGTTCGATTTGGCTTATCTCGGGTGCCTCCCCAATTTCGTCATTATGGCCGCCGCCGACGAGGTCGATCTGATGCACATGGTGGCGACGGCTGCCGTCATCGACGACCGGCCGAGCGCGCTGCGCTATCCCCGTGGCGAAGGTGTCGGGATGGAGATGCCGGCGGAAGGCACGCCGCTCGAAATCGGTCGCGGCCGCATCGTCAGAGAAGGCGGCACGGTGGCGATTTTGTCCTTGGGCACGCGCCTCGCGGAAAGCCTCAAAGCGGCCGACCAGCTCGCCGCCTTCGGATTGCCGACGACGGTCGCCGATGCGCGCTTCATGAAACCGCTCGACACCGGGCTGATCGATCGCTTGGCGCGGGACCACGAGGTGCTGGTGACGATCGAGGAAGGTTCGGTGGGTGGCTTCGGCAGCCACGTGCTGCACTACCTCGCGACGGCGGGCCACCTCGACCGGGGATTGAAAGTCAGACCCTTGGTGCTGCCGGACGAATTCCTGGATCACGACAAGCCCGACCGCATGTACGAGCGTGCCGGTCTCAACGCCGCAGCGATCGTGCGAACGGTGCTTGCCGCCATTGGCCGCTCCGTCCAAGCCAATCAGATTTGAGCTCATCGAGCCGGCACACAAAAAAACGGGCGCTCTGCGGGCGCCCGTTTTCTTTTGGCTTTGGCTGCGTCAAGCCGCTTTGCGGAAGTTCAGATCGCGGAAGTAATTGCAGTTTCCGCCTGAGGCTTCGAGAAGTTGAAACCCGTTGCTCGTGGGCGCCAATCGGCAGCGCATCGGGAAGGTCGCGCCACCGATGTCGCCCTTGGCGTTGGTGAACGTGAGCGTTCCATCGGTGAACGTATAGCTGCCCTGCACGGTCTCAGTGCCGGTATTCGACTTCAGCTCGAACGTGTTGTCGGCCTTCAACATCATCGAGACTTGGCCAGATGAGAACTGTTGGCCTTGGTAATTGGCGAGTGACGGAACGGGAATGCCGCCGCCGCTCCCGACAGGAGGCGTCGTGCCCGTGGTCGTCCCGGTCGTGCCCGGCGTGGTGGTGGTGGAGGCGGTCGTCGCCGGCGGAGTGGTGGACTTGGTGGTATTGGACGTCGTCGTGCCCGGTCCCGTCGTGGCGGGCGCGGTGGTGGCGGTTTGCTGGTCCCCACAGGCGGCGAGCGCCAAGAGTGACACGGCGCCGGTCAATCGAACGATCATGATTTTTACTCCAACAACGTTGAGCGGTAGATTTGGTAATGCGCATCGCCGCCGCTCGGTTCCGAATGGTCGATCGCGATTCCAGACCCCTATCGCTGGGGGCAAGCGCAGCCAGGCCGGTCACGATTTTTTTGCGTCGATCGCATGCGCAGCTGGTTAAGATCGTCGCAGCCCGCAGGGAACGATGCCGACAGCGCGGCGTTTGCCGGTGTTAGACCCCGATTGCGTCTAAGTCTGCGGCGCTTTGCCAGCCTATAGGCCTCGGATTCCTCGTTAACCTTCTTCCCAATCGGTGGCGTCGCTGATCGCGACGCTGCTGGTCCAAGAGTGGACCGATTGGGGGGAAACCATGGGGTCTCGGCGTTGTTTTGCGTTGGTTTCGATCGCGCTCGTGGCCTGCACCGTTCCGGTGGCAAAGGCTCCCGTCGGCAAAGAGCCAGACGACATTCGTGTCACCGAGACGTTCGAATACTACGAGATCGGCGGGCGATCGGTGCCGAGCCTTTGGCAGAACATCAGTCTACGTGGCCCACGCACGGGAGAGACGCCATGGGCAGGACACGCCAAATGGGATGTGCGTTGGACGTATGATTGGCGCACCTCTCAGACTGGGTGCCATGTCGAAGACGCCGACGCGAAACTGTCCATCACCTACACGCTCCCCCATTGGTCGGGCCGAAACGACGCCGACATCGAATTGCGCGACAAGTGGGATCGCTTCTCCATCGCGTTGCGGGTTCATGAGGAGGGTCACGGAGCAAACGGTCGCCGGGCGGCCGAGCGCATCAAATCCGGGCTGCGCGTACTCGGAGCCAAGCCGACGTGTGAAGAGCTGGCCCGAGCGGCCGAAGACCTCGCCAAGGGCATCATCGACGAAGAAGCAGAAAACGATCGCACCTATGATCAGGCCACCGTTCATGGGCTGAAGCAGGGTGTCGTGCTGCGATAGGTTCGGGTTGGCGCGTGGCCAAGTCTCAACGCTGCGTTGCGTTGGCCCGTTTGACGGCTTCGAAACCTGCAAGTGCGGCGTCGCGCGCTGACTTGTGCGCGACGATGGGCCAGGGATAGGTCACGCCCAATTCGACGCCCGCCGCCAACAAGACGGTGGGTGGCGCATCGAAGGGGGCGTGAATGTCACCATCTGGCAGTTGGGCGAGCTCGGGGCACCATCGGCGGATATAGACGCCGGCGGGGTCGAATTTCTGGCCCTGCGTCACGGGATTGAAGATGCGGAAATAAGGCGCCGCGTCCGTGCCGCTGCCGGCGATCCATTGCCACCCCATGGCATTGTTCGCCAGGTCGGCATCGACGAGCGTATCCCAGAACCATGCCTCGCCGACACGCCAGTCGATGCGCAGATGCTTGACCAGAAAACTCGCGGCCGCCATGCGGGCGCGATTGTGCATCCAACCGGTCTGCCAGAGCTGGCGCATGCCAGCATCGACGAAGGGATACCCCGTCCTGCCCTGTCGCCACGCGCGCAGCGCATCGGGGTCGGTGCGATACGGATAGGCATCGAAGCCTTTGCGCCAGTGCTGATCGGCGAATTGGGGATGATGATAGAGAACGTGGTAGGCGAATTCGCGCCAGCCGATTTCGCTGAGGAATTTGTCGACGTCGGGCGCGTTCGGGATGCCGGCGCGTGCAATCCGCGCCAGGATCTGGCGGGGTGTTGTTTCGCCCCAATGCAGATGCGGCGACAGCCGAGACGTGTGCGCGCGATCCGGTCGATTGCGCAATTCCGCGTAGCCATGGATCGCGTCCGTGACAAACGCGTCGAGGCGCGCTTCAGCGCCTTGTTCTCCCGGCTGCCAAAATTTCTCCCATCTCGACGCCCAGTTCGGTTGGGTTGGACGCAAATTCCAGTCGTCCAGGCGATCTCCAAGCCCACTCGTATCGAGCAATGACAGAGTTGGTGGCGCCAGTGGGTCGTGGACCACACGCTGGCGCGCCGCGCGCCAGTAGGCCGAGAACACCGTGTAGGGTTGCCCTTTTCCGCTCACGAGGTCTTCGGGCTCATTGAGCAGAGAACCGCCGAAAGACCGGGCTTCGACGCCGTGGGCCTCGAGCCGAGCAGCGATGAGCGGTTCTTGCTCCACGGCCCAGGGTTCGTAAGCCCGGTTCCAGTAAACCGCTGCGGCGTTCGTGCGCTTTGCCAACGCTGCGATCACGTCACCGGGATCGCCCTGCAGCAAGACCAGGCTCGGCAGTCGAGATTGCAACGCCTGCAGACTGTGGTGAAGCCACCATCGCCCTGCGCCGCCGATGCGCCACCGCTTTGGCCGAGCATCGTCATCGAGGATGAACACCGGCAACACCGGGCCCTGCGCGGCCGCAGCCGTGAGGGCGGGATTATCCGCAACGCGCAAGTCCTGTCGAAACCAAACGATGGTCGTCATGCCCACCACACCCACGAGTTCGCCCACACGATAACTTGGCCATCCGCCCAACCGTTCAGTGCATCTCGCTCGGCCCCGCGTGTCTGGAAGGACCGTTTGGGCCGGTGGCGGTGGGCTGTGACGCTGTGCTATGCGTGGCCGATGACGGAACAAAAGAAGCGCACCGCCATCCTCATTTCCGGCCGCGGCTCCAATATGCGGGCTTTGGTCAATGCGATGGCTGCGCCAGACTATCCCGCAATGGCCGCAGTTGTAATTTCGAATCGCCCCGAGGCCTTGGGGCTCGATTGGGCGAAGGAACAGGGCCTCGAGACGGTCGCGATCGACCATCGACAATTTGCCACACGTGTGGCTTTCGAGGCGCGACTGCATCAGACGCTGCTGGATCACGGGGTGGAGTTGCTCTGCAACGCCGGTTTCATGCGCCTGCTGACGGGGGGCTTCGTCGACCGTTGGCGGGATCGGCACCTGAACATCCACCCGTCGCTTCTGCCCGCTTTTCCGGGATTGAACACCCACGAGCGGGTGCTTCAATCGGGTGCGCTGATCTCCGGGTGCACGGTGCATTTCGTCCGCCTCGAAATGGACGCCGGGCCCATCATCGCCCAGGCCGCCGTGCCGGTGATCCCGGGGGATACGGAAGAGACGCTGTCGGCCCGTGTGCTCGAGGCGGAACATCGCGTTTATCCACTCGCACTCGACCTCGTCGCTTCCGGCCGCGTCCACGTCGCGAACGGAGCCGTCTTGCTGGCGGCTAGCGTCGATGTTCCCCTTCCGCTCGTGGTTCCCGCTATACGAAAGGCTAGCCACTGTCCTGCTACGGTGCTCATCCGCTGCGCGATCATCCAGTAAAGGGCGGGCACGCCGGATATGGACATGATTGCTTGCGCAGTGGTAGCTAGCCCCAGCGAACCAAAGCGCCCCTTCAACCCCTACAATTGCAAGGCGTCCCAAGAGGGAAGATGAGCCAACCCCAAGCACATACCCAGGG
>JANOKV010000318.1:0-2221 GCA_031419415.1 Hyphomicrobiales bacterium
GCGCGTCTGGGAGGTTGATTTCGAATGGCTCGACGGCCGCTTCGACAAGAAGCCCGGACCCAACAACACGACGATCAACTACCGCACGATGCCTGGCATTCCCTCGACCCGCTGGTTCGACGCCGTGACCCTCCCCAAGGACCAGGTCGACCAGAAGGACAACCTGAAGGCCGCAATCATCTTCGGCCACGGCGGCAATACCGTGCCGCGCATGCCGGAGATGGTGAAGGGTCTGGCCAAGCTCGATCTGCTCGTCGTCGCCGATCCGCATCCGACGAACTTCGTCTCACTCGGCGGGCGCAAGGAGGGCACGTATCTGCTCCCCATCGCCACGAACATGGAGTGTGATGGATCGCGCACGGCGTCCAATCGTTCGCTCCAGTGGGGCGAGAAGGTCGTCGAACCGATCTTTGAATCGGCTACGGATTACTGGGCGCTCTACGAGTTGGCCAAGCGCCTGGGCTTTGCCGACCGGATGTTCAAGAACATCAAAATGGTCAAGGGCAAGTTCGGCGACGAGCCGGAAGCCGAGTCGATCCTGCGCGAGATCAACCGTGGTGGCTTCTCGACCGGCTATTGTGGTCAGTCGCCGGAGCGCATCAAGGCGCACATGAAGCATCAGGACAAGTTCGACATCGTCACGTTGCGCGCACCAGCAGACGTACCCGAGGTCGGTGGCGACTATTACGGAATGCCCTGGCCCTGCTGGGGCACGCCCGAGCAAAAGCATCCCGGCACACCCATCCTCTACAATACCAACTTGGCGGTGAAAGACGGCGGCGGCACGTTCCGGGCCCGCTTCGGCGTCGAACGCGTCATCAAGGGCAAGGGGAAGGACGCGGCCGGCGCCGACGTCGAGACGGAGACGAAGTTCAACCTTCTCGCCGAAGGATCCTACTCCAAGGACAGCGAGCTGACCGACGGCTATCCCGAGTTCACCATGGCCGTGCTGCAGAAGCTCGGCTGGGACAAGGACCTGACACCCGAAGAAACGGCGGTCATCGAAAGGATCGGCGGCAACAACATCGGAGGCGTGTCCTGGGCGATCGATTTGTCGGGCGGCATCCAGCGCGTGGCCATCGCCCACGGCTGCGCGCCTTACGGCAACTCGAAGGCGCGCGTGAATGCGTGGGATTTGCCTGATCCCGTGCCCGTCCATCGCGAACCGATCTATACGCCGCGCGCCGATCTTGTGGCCAAGTTCCCGACGCGACCCGACTTCCGTCAGTTTCGGGTGCCCAACATCGGATTCTCGGTGCAGAAAGCCGCCGTCGACAAAGGCATCGCCAAGGAGTTCCCGATCATCTTGTCGTCGGGTCGTCTGGTCGAGTACGAGGGCGGCGGCGAGGAGACGCGCTCCAACAAGTGGCTGGCCGAGTTGCAACAAGATATGTTCGTCGAGATCAACCCGGCCGACGCCAGCGCGCGCGGCATCGTGGAAGGCCAGCAGGTCTGGGTGTTCGGGCCGGAGTCGGGTTCGAAGGTGCGCGTCAAGGCGCTCATCACCGAACGCGTCGGCAAGGGCGTCGCGTGGATGCCCTTCCACTTCGGTGGCTTCTTCCAGGGTGAAGACCAGCGCAAGAACTATCCCAAAGGCACCGATCCGATCGTGCTCGGTGAATCCGTCAATACGATCACGACTTATGGCTTCGATCCGGTGACGGCGATGCACGAAGGCAAGTGCACGCTCTGCCAGATCAAGGCCGCTTGAGGCGCGCAGGAAAGGGAACCGACAAATGGCACGTATGAAATTCCTGTGCGACGCAGACCGCTGCATCGAGTGCAACGCCTGTGTCACCGCCTGCAAAAACGAGCACGAAGTGCCGTGGGGCATCAATCGGCGTCGGGTCGTCACCATCAACGACGGCAAACCCGGCGAACGCTCGGTGTCGATGGCCTGCATGCACTGCACGGATGCGCCTTGTGCGGCGGTCTGCCCGGTGAGCTGCTTCTACACAACGGCAGACGCCGTCGTTCTGCACTCCAAGGAGTTGTGCATCGGCTGCGGTTACTGCTTCTACGCCTGCCCGTTCGGCGCGCCGCAGTATCCCAAGACCGCGAACTTCGGCTCGCGCGGCAAGATGGACAAGTGCACCTACTGTGCGGGCGGACCGGAAGCCGACAATACGTCGGTCGAGTATGCATCCTACGGCACCAACCGGCTCGCGGAAGGCAAATTGCCGATCTGCGCCGAGATGTGCTCGACCAAATCGCTGCTCGC
>JANOKV010000319.1:0-5968 GCA_031419415.1 Hyphomicrobiales bacterium
TTGGATCGACGGTACTGATCGCGAAACATTCCCGACTGGGACGATCGAGGCCCATCGAGCAGATGCGCTCCATCCCACGAACTGAACCGCGCGCGGCGCGGCAGGGTGACCTTGGCTCAGGCAATTAGATCTTCGAAACGAATCTATGCTCGGCTGCGCTTGGCCACAGCGCAGCAGTCGAAAGCAACATTGAATGAATGATCGCATGACTGAAGATCGGACGACCACCCCAATCGGTGGCTGCGACGGTCGACGGGTGACTATCGGCAGACTTCAGCGTGAGAACGGGAGCCCATGAGGCAGGGACAGCAACATCGTCGTGGCCGTAGTCGTCATAACAACAATGGCGGAAACACGAGCAATAACAACAATAGTAATAACAACCGCAAGGGCCAGAACCCGTTGACGCGGAGTTTCGAGTCCAACGGTCCCGATGTGAAGGTGCGTGGCACGCCCGCCCACATTGCCGAGAAATACGTCTCGCTTGCCCGTGACGCGCAGTCAGCCGGCGACCCAGTGTTGGCGGAGAACTATCTCCAGCACGCAGAGCATTACAATCGCATCATCTTCGCCTACCGCGAGCAGCAGGTGCAACAGGGGGGCGAAGTCCCCACCGGCCCCGCCAGTGGCAACGTCCACGCCCGCATGCGGTTGGCCGGCGACCCCATCGACGACGATTATGCCGATGAAGACGGCGGCGGCGACGATTTTGGGCACGGCGAACAGCCGATAGTCGCTCGGTTTCCGGCCGAACAACCGACCCAGCGGTCCGAGGGACAGCGGCCCGACGAGGGACAGCAGCACCGCCCCCAACGCCACGACAACAATCAGGGCCGTTTCCGCGATCGCAACGAGCGCTTCCAGGATCGCGGCGAGCGGCAAGGCCAGGATCGCCAATTCGACCGCCAAGAGCGCTTCAACGACAGGGGCGAGCGCGGCGAAAGATACGATCGCCAGCCCCAGGGCGGCGACCGGGGACAAGGCGAGCGCCCGCAAAGCGATCGCCAGCAGACAGATCGCCCCCAGGGTGAGCGGCAAGATCGGTTTCGCGACCGTCCGCGTTTCCAAGAGCGGCGCGATCACCAGCCGGATCGGCCGCAGCACGACCGGTCCGGGCATCAGGACCGGCCTGCGTATCAGGACCGCCCCTCGTTCCAGGAACGGCCCACCTATCAGGATCGCCCAGCGCCCGACCGCTCCGCGGAGCAACCCAGCGCGCCGTATGTGGATCGCGCGCCCGAACCCCGCGCCGTGTCGCACGAACCCGTCGCCTCGTCGCCGGCCGTCCACGACCGCGACGTCGAAGTGACCCCGATCATCGATCCGGTCGTGGTCCAGGCCACCGAGGCGCCAACCCCGACGCCCCGGCGTCGCGAGCGCGTCGTCGCCAGCATGGATCAGCCGGAGTTTCTGCGCCGGCCCGTGCGTCGCAGCCGTCGCGACGTGGAAGCACCGATTGCCCCCGAAGGCTTGCCAGCGACGGACGAGCCGCCCCGCGAGTAACGCCCCTCGAGCAGGGAGGCGTCGGGCCCACCGCCTGACACCTCCACATCGGTTCTTCGATGGTGTCAGGCGAAAGCCAGATACGGCCTGATCACAGACCTCTGCCAGGGTGGACGACGGCGCGTCATGAAGTTCGATGGCAAAGCATTGCTGCTGATTGGCGCGTCGCTGATCGTATTGATCCCGTTTCTGCTCTGGTGGGTGTTGCGCCTACGCAAGGTTTTCCCCCTCGCCGTCGTCCAGATTTTCACGGGCATTCTGCTCGGCCCCAGCATCTTCGGCGCATTTGCCCCCGATGCCTTCGCCACCTTGTTCACTCCCGACGTGATCGCCGGCGTGAAAGCGCTCGCGGTCATTTCCGTGTGTCTGTTCGCGTTCCTCGCCGGCACCGAGATGGACCTCGACATCATCCGAAATGCGGGCTCGTCCGTCATTTCGATCGGCGTCGGTGGACTGGTGTTGACCTGGCTGATCGGCATCGGAGCGGGGTACGAACTCGTCGCGTTCTATCCAACCGCCATGGGGGCTGTCGCCGACCCGGCGCTATTCGCAGCAGCATTCGGGCTGTGCAACGCCGTGCCGGCCTTGCCGGTGCTGGCCGCGATCCTGGGCGAATTGCAGCTCAACAAGCGCCGCGTCGGCGCCGTCGCTCTGGCGTCGGCAGGCTTGGGAGATGCGGTGCTGTGGTGCGCCGTGGCCGCCATCCTTTCGTTCGCACCCGGACACGGCGGGCTCTTCGGCAAGCTGGCGCTGGCTGTCGGTGGCGGCGCGGCGGCCTATGCCTTGTGCATCTATGTGTTCAACCCCCTGCTCCTGCACAGCGTTCGCACCAAGGCGCCCGAGCGCGTGCAGATGATCATCGTCGGCATCGCCATCTTCGTGTGCTCGGCGCTGACGCAAGTGACGGGCTTGCACGCCGTGCTGGGCGCGCTGCTCGTCGGCCTCGTGCTTCCCGACGAAATCAAACACATGGCCGCCAGCAAGCTCGACATGCCAACCTCCATGTTGCTGATGCCGTTTTTTTTCCTGAGCACCGGCCTGGACGCCAAAATTTCGGCCTCCAGCACCGTCGTGGTCGTATTGTTCGGCGTCGGCATGATCATCTGTGTGTTCGGAAAAATCTTGTGCACCGTGATCAGTGCGCGGCTCTCGGGCGAGAACTTGGCATTCGGCATCGCCGCCGGGATTCTACTCCAGACCAAAGGTCTCATGGAACTGGTCGTGGTCACCGTGTTCCGGGACGCCCACATCGTGAGCAACGACACCTATTCGGCGCTGGTGCTGGTGGCGTTGGTGTCGACAGGCTTGACCATGCCCCTGTCGAACCTGTTTCTCTCAACCTTCGGCGACCGGGTCGACGCCAGCGGCAAAAAACCACCACCCCCGCGCTCCTGAAGCGGCCCCTGCCGCGGTGCGATCGACGGATTGACCTCTGCCCGTTCTCCGGTGGCTTCACGTCGTTGGCGTTGCGGGCCAGCGTTCTTCGAGGAAGCCGCACAGATTTTCCGTCATGTGGTGGATGTGATCAGGCGGCTGGGTCCACTGGCGGATCGCGAGCTGGATGGGGTGGTCGATATAGCTCGAGTGGACGAGGACCGTCGTCATGCCCAGCGCGTGCGCGGCTTCGAGGTTGTGCGGCATGTCCTCGAACATGGCGGCCTGCGTCGGGTCGACCGAATGCGAGGCGATCATGCGGTGATAGGCTTCCGCGCGCTCCTTCGGGATGAAGGCGGAGTCGACGATGTCGATGATGTCCTCGAAAAGATCGAGCACGCCGAGCTTGCCCGCCACCCGCTCCGCATGACCATGCGAGCCGGCCGTGAAAATCAATTTCCGCCCCGGTAATCGCGCGATCACTGCCCGCAACTCCGGATGCTCGGCAACGGGCGCCAAATCGATATCGTGCACGTAGTCGAGGAACGCCGTCGGGTCCATCTTGTGCACGGCCATCAGGCCCGCCAGCGTGGTGCCGAACTGGCGATAATAGGATTTCTGCAGGTGGCGGGCGTAGGCGAACGGCACATCCAGATAGCGGGCAATGAACTCCGCCATCTTCTGATCGACCTGGGCGAACAGATTGCATTCCGCCGGGTAGAGCGTGTTGTCGAGATCGAACAACCACACACGGGTCGCATCGAAGCCCCGCGGCTGGCTGGTCGTGATGGTCGCGTCCGCCAAAGCCGGCTCCTCGCATGGGTCTCTATGCCCGCCAGGATAGGGGAGGACGAGAGAGCGGGGAAGGGGCAGGACCAGGGGCGCGCCCTCGAGACGCGGTACAATCCGGCGCAATCCCGCCTGCGGCGGGACCGGAACCAGGGCAATTCAATTCTTTCTGTCATCCTGGCTGAGGAGCGGCCCCTATGCCGCGACGAGCGCCGGGACCCAGCGTAAAGAGCGCCCGAAGGGCACGATCATGAGTGCTTCGCACACTTCTTACGCTGGTTCCCGGATAACGCTCGGCCTGCGGCCTCACGTTTCCAGGATGACGGGGAGGAGAATTGAAACGCCCTGGAGCAGGAATCACTGGCCCCACCCAGCCGACTTGACTCCGTCACAGTTGAGGTTCAAGCGGTTAGCCAGTCTGGGGCATTCTCTGGGAACGCCAGGAGACCGGCATGCGGGTCGTCGAGATCATCGTCATATGGGGCCTGGTCGCCATTGCCAGCGCCGGAATCGCGGCCCTGATTGCGGGATTGCGCAATCGCGATCATTCCTCCTGGGCGGCTTGGTGTTTCGTCATTCCACCGCTGCTGTTGATTCTGATTTTCTTGCCCAAAAACCGTGGCCCTAAGCACCGCCGGCCCTCGCTCGACGAGGAAGACGCCCGAGAGCACGCGTAAACCTCGCCACGTCACACGCTCACGTTGCGGATCGACCGCACCCCCGCACCACCTCGCTCAGGAATGCCGCGACGTAAAGCGCAAAGGATCGCCCCACGTCGAGCCGGAACGTGTCGGGCGCGCGCCGCCAGAGGATGATTTCCGCTTTGGCCAGCACCGTGCGCGCGCACATGCCGACCGGAAATTCGGATAGGTCGAGATCGAGTGGGCAGCCGGCCGACAGCACCTCTGCTGCGCCTGGACCAACAATATCGAGGCCCACCTGCCGAACCGAGATGTCGACCAGAGACCCCGGTTGGGCGCCACGTGCGGCTGATACGGCGGCGCAAACATCAGCATGCTCATTTTCCGGCGCCAGCAACAGCCACTCGTCGGGGCCGAGCCATAACGCCGCGCGCGTTCCCGCATTCGCTGCCCGCATCGGCTGCGTGGGCAGGTCGACGCCAAATGCCGCGCCAATGTTCCGAAGCGACCCGCGATAGGCAAACCGCGCCATTGGTCCCACATCCGTCACGGCGACGAAACCGATCCGCGTGGGCAGCGATGCGCCGTGCAAAGCCCCGCGACGAACGACCAGCGGATCAACCATCGAGCCGCCCTCCCTTGGGATCGTAGAAGACCGGCGACACGACCTCGACCTCGATGGACCCGCTGGGCATCGGCACGAACAGCCGGTCGCCGATGCGGCGACGACCATCGGCGACGAGCGCCATCGCGATCGGCCGGCCCACAGCGTCGCTCGCATAGGCCGATGTGACGTGACCGAGCGCGGGCGACCCGACAGCTGGGGCACGCTCGCGGGTGACCTGCGCGCCTTCCTCGAGCACCGACCGCTGGTCCGTGGTCAGCAAACCCACGAGCTGGCGGCGTCCCGGCGCCACCATGTCCGTGCGCGCGAGAGACCGCTTGCCGACAAAATCGGGCTTGGATTTTCCGATGGCCCATCCCAGGCCCAGATCATCGGGCGTCACCGTGCCATCGCTCTCCTGGCCGACGATGATGAAGCCTTTTTCGGCGCGCAGCACATGCATCGCCTCCGTGCCGTAAGCGACACCGCCGAGCTTGGCGACCTGCCCCCAGATCGCCTCCCACACGCCCTGCCCCCAGTCGGCCGGCACGCACACCTCGTAGCCCGCCTCACCAGTGAAACTGACGCGAAAGATACGCGTCTCGACACCACAGATCGTGCCCCGCGCGAGCCCCATATGCGCAAGCTGCCCCCGATCCAGTTCGATGCCGTGGACGAGGGGCGCCAACACCTCACGCGCGCGCGGCCCTTGCACGGCGATCACGGCCCACACCTCGGTCGTCGAGGTCAACCAGACCTTCAGCTCGGGAAACTCGGTCTGGAGGTAATCCTCCATCATGTGCAGCACGCGCGCCGCGCCACCCGTAGTCGTCGTCACGTGAAAGCGGTCGGGGGCGAGGCGGCCGATGACGCCGTCGTCGATCACGAAGCCGGCCTCGTTCAGCAGCACGCCGTAGCGGCAGCGCCCGACGGCGAGGGTGTGGAACCGATTGACATAGAGCCGCTCGAGAAATTCGGCGGCATCCGGGCCGACGACTTCGATCTTGCCCAACGTCGAGGCATCGAGCAGGCCAACGGACTGGCGCACGGCGCGACA
>JANOKV010000320.1:0-7002 GCA_031419415.1 Hyphomicrobiales bacterium
GGTGAGGACACGCCACCGGGCCATGAGCCGCCGGAAGTGCTCGATTCCTATTCGGGCACGGCCTACCTCAACAATCGCTTCCTGTGGAAGGACCTCAAAGTCTCGACCGAGGTCGTCTCCCACAATCGCGACCCCAATGCCCCAAAACCGCGATTGAGAAAGTACGAGCAGGCGCGCGTATTGGGTGGCGGCTCCGCCATCAACGGCCAGATGGCCAATCGCGGCGCGCCTACCGATTACGACGACTGGGACGCGCGCGGGGCCACCGGCTGGAAGTGGGACAATGTGCTGCCCTACTTCAAGAAGCTCGAGCGCGACCTCGACTTCAACGATGAATGGCATGGCCAGGACGGTCCAATCCCGGTGCGCCGCGTGCCCGAGGCTCAGTGGCCAGGGCATGCAAAAGCTTTGGCGAAAGCCTTCGGTCGCGCCGGCTACAAGTATCTGCCCGATCAGAACGGTCACTTCGAAGACGGGTATTTTCCGGTCACGATCTCGAACGCCAGCGAACAACGGGTGTCGGCCGCGATTGGTTATCTCGACGCCGAGGTGCGCAAACGCCCCAATCTCACCATTTCCACGAACACACAGGTGACCGAACTGTTGTTCGAGGATTTGCAGTGCGTCGGCATCAAAGCGCTGGTCGATGGCCGCGCCACCGAGTTCCGGGCGAAAGAAGTCATCTTGTCGTCAGGCGCCATCCACTCGCCCGCGCACCTGCTGCGGGCCGGCATCGGACCTGCCGGGCATTTGCGCGATCTCGGCATCCCCGTGCGGCATGCGTCGTTCGGCGTCGGGCAACGCTTGATGGACCACCCCTCGATTGCGCTGGCCGCCTTTCTGAAACCGTCGGCCCGTGTGACCAACAAGGAAACGCGCCGCCATCTCTTCGTCGGTATGCGTTATTCCTCGAACATGGGTGGCGCGCCTCCGGGCGATATGTTCGTCGTCGGCGCCACGAAAACCTCCTGGCATTCGGTCGGTGAGCAGATCGGAACCTTCATTCTGTTCGTCAACAAGACCTTCTCCGAGACGGGGCAAGTTCGCCTCAAGAGCCGGAGTTGGTCGGAGGAGCCCGAGGTCGAGTTCAATCTGCTGTCGGATCGCCGCGATCTCGAGCGGATCGCCGATGGCATCAAGCGGCTGGCGCCGATCTACGCCGATCCCGTCATGCAGGAGGCGATCAGCAACCCGTTTCCGGCCAGCTATTCCGACAAAGTGCGCCAAGTCGGCGAGATCAACACCAAGAACAAGATCCTCACGACCATCATGGCCAAGCTGCTCGACGGTCCGAACTTCCTGCGCAAGATCCTGATCGAGAAACTGATCATGGAGGGCTACACCATCGACAGCGTGCTCAACGACGAGGACGTGGCGGAAGAATTCATCCGCAAAGCCGCTGTCGGCGTATGGCATGCCTCGTGTACGGCCCGCATGGGCGCGCGCGATGATCCGATGGCGGTCACCAATCCGGCGGGACGCGTGTACGGCGTGGGCGGATTGCGCGTCGTGGATGCTTCGATTTTCCCGGTCGTGCCGTGCGCCAACACCAACTTCCCCACGATCATGGTCGCGGAGAAGATCGCTGACGCCATTCTGGCGGGGCAGTGAGCATCATGTCCCGCGGGAAAATGGCGATCGGCATGTCGATCCGGGGGCTGGGCTATCATCCAGCCGCTTGGCGACATCCCGATGTGCCCGCCGATGGAACGCTGCGTTTCGACCATTACGCACGCAGCGCCATCGCCGCTGAACGGGGCAAATGCGATTTGCTCTTTTTTGCCGACGGCATCGGCGTGCGGGAGCGCGATATCCCCGAGGGTTCGCTCAATCGTATGGGGTACGAAATCGTCGAGATGGAGCCGATGACGCTGCTGCCTGCGCTGGCCGTCGTGACCAAGAACATCGGTCTCGTGACGACGGCTTCGACGACCTACAACGAGCCCTACAACATCGCTCGCAAGTTCGCGACGCTCGATCTCATCAGCAACGGCCGCGCCGGCTGGAACGTCGTCACGTCGTGGTCGGACGCGGAGGCCAAAAACTTCGGCCGCGAAGAGCAATTGGACTACGACACGCGCTATGCGCGGGCCGCCGAGTTCGTCGATGTGGTGCGCGGCTTGTGGGATACCTGGGAGGAAAATGCGTTTCCCTTCGACAAGCAGAACGCGCGGTTCTTCGACGAAAAGAAATTCCATACGCTGAACCACAAGGGGCGCTTCTTCTCGGTGCGAGGCCCGCTCAACGTGGCGCGTCCCCCGCAGGGCCATCCCATCGTGGTGCAGGCCGGGGCGTCCGAGCAGGGACGCGAGTTGGCGGCGGCGACGGCAGATATCGTCTACGCGATCTACGGGACCAAAGAGGCGGGGCGCACCTACTACGAAAACATCAAAGGTCGCATGGCGAAATATGGCCGCGCGCGCGAAGACTTGAAGGTGTTGCCTGCCCTGCGCCCTGTGGTGGCGCGCACGCAACAAGAGGCGCAGGCGAAGTTCGACCAGCTCCAGGAGTTGCTCGATCCCTTGGTTGGACTCAATCGCCTCAACGGCGCGTTCGGGGATTTGTCGGGGTTTCCCCTGGATGGCCCCGTGCCGATCGACGAGCGCGGGCCAACCGGCATCCGCAGCCAGGCGCAAAATTTGATCGACCGCGTGAAGCGGGAAAACCCGACGATTCGGCAGCTATACGAACACGTAGCGGGCAAGGGAGGTTTCTGCCTGATCGGCACACCCGCCCAGATCGTCGATGTGATGCAGGATTGGTTCGAGAGCGAGGCGTGCGATGGCTTCAACATCACGCCGACGCATCTGCCCACGGGCTGCGAAGATTTCGTCGAGCTGATTACGCCCGAACTGCAACGGCGCGGTTTGTTTCGCACCGAGTACGAAGGCCGCACGCTGCGCGAAAACCTCGGGTTGAAGCCAGCGGTCAACAGGCATAGCCGGTCCCGTTGACCAGGGGCCCCTCGTGGACCATGAGCGCGCGCCTCGGGACAATTCGGCCCGATCGGGATATACCGGCCGGACGGTGTTGGGATTCGCGCTTGGTGCGTGGTGTGGCGGGCCGTAGTGCGCGATGAAAGACGAATCGGCGCGCCCGGTTCGACCGGCCCTTGATGCAGAACCTCGAAAGATCGATCGAGCGACCATGAACCCGAGCGTCGCCATCTTTCCGACCCCCTTCGCCGTCTGGTCCCGGCGCGTGGCGCTGTTCAGCGTTCAACTCGTCGTTCTCGGCGTGGTGCTGCACCGGTTCGCGTCCCTGCCCACGCCTGTTGCACTGAACCTGTTCGCTGCCTCGATCGCGGGCGCGGGGATTGCGGTTCTGCTCGCGTTCGGCGCCTTCGTGATGATCTGGCGGCAGGGGCGGTCTGGAGCGTGGAACGCATTGGCCGGCCTCGTCTTCGGGCTCGCGCTCTTTGCGTGGCCGGCCGGCTATCTGCCGAGCTTCTTGACGCTTCCCGCCATCCACGACATCACCACGGACCCGGTATCGCCGCCGCAATTCGTGGCGCTCGCAAAGCAGCGCCCGGCCAACGCCAACAGCTCCGGTTACGGCGGCGCGGCGGTCGCCAAACAACAGGCGGACGCCTACCCCGACGTGCGGCCGTTCGTCCTTCCGCGGCCAGCCAATGAAATATTCGAACTCGTCGGCGAGGTGGCGCGTCGGTTGCACTGGAAAGTCGCCAGCGAGGTGGCCCCGCAAGGAAAAGGTCGACCGGGATACATCGAAGCGGTCGATCGCACGTTCGTGGTGGGATTTACCGACGATATCGTGATCCGTATCGACGGGGATCAGCGCGAAACCCGCATCGATGTGCGCTCGGCTTCGCGGTTCGGCGAGCATGACTTGGGCCGCAATGCGACCCGCGTGCGTCACCTCTTTCGCTAAATCGAGCAGCAGATGGAGCGCTCGGCGGCCGGCGATCGCTCCCTGCTGCGGCGCAAGTCGCGCCTCAAAGCCGTGCCTAAACGGCCGAAAGGCGCTCCGGCTTTGTCGGCGGCCCAACAGAAGTCACAAGCCCGCGCTCAACAAGGCGTTCAACGTGCGCCGCCACCGAAAGAGAAGCAGCGCCCACCAGTCGCGAGTCAAGGCCCCGGTACACAATTTCCACAATGGTCTCAATAGTCGAGCGGCCGTCGCGAATGCAGGCCAGGATCGAGTCCTCGCGCATGCGGCAATGGATGATGAACGCCTTGACGACACGTTGCGGCTGCATGAGCCGGCCGCCGTGACCGGGGAAATAGACCTGATCGGTGCGCTCGAGCAGGCGCTCGAGCGAGGCCATGTACGCGTTCATGTTGCCTTCGGGCGGGGCCACGATGCTGGTGTTCCAGGACATCACGTGGTCGCCTGAGAAAAGAATGCCCGTGCCCTCCAGCGCGAAGCACAGATGGTCTGGCGCATGGCCCGGCGTATGCAGCGCCGTCAACGTGAAGCCCTCGCCCTCGAGCCGGCCCCCTTCGGGCATGACGATGTCGGGCTTGAAGTCCTCGTCGAAGCTTTCGCCGCCCGAGGGGCTCCGGCCAGCCACGCCCGGATTGCGCGCCTTGCGGCCGAAGCCGCAGGTCTTGGCGCCGGTCGCTGCGACCAGCCGGTCCATGCCGTCGATGTGGTCGCGGTGGGTGTGCGTGACGACAATGGTCGAGAGCTTGCGCGGGCCGATCAGCTTCATGATGGCGTCGAAATGCACGTCGTCGGTGGGGCCCGGATCGATGAGCGCGAGTTCCGTGCCTGTGCCCAGAATGTAGGTATTGGTGCCCTTGAAAGTGAAGGGGCTGGGATTGTTGGCCACCAGCCGCTGCACGCCCGGGGCCAACTCACGCGGCACGCCGTATTCGAAGATCATCTCTTTGCGAAAGGGAATGTCGTCGGCCATGCCTGGGGTCTCCGCGGGCTCTGCGCTCGGTTTGCAGGATGGTGATAAACGATCGGGGCCCGCAGCGCAAAGCGGCAGGCCCCGATGTCGTAGTCGATTTATGTAGGCGCGGCCAACTATTTGGCGATTACCGCAATGCCAGCGCGAGCCACCTGGGCGTCCTGCGCCGAGGTTACGCCCGAGACGCCAACGGCGCCGATGAGCTTGCCGTCGATGATGATTGGCACGCCGCCTTCGAGGGGGGAGGCGGCGCGAATGGCCAGTATGCGCAAGCCCGCGCCGCCGCCGGCAATGACGTCTTCGAACGCTTTGGTTGGGCGGCGGAAGTCGACCGACGTCTTGGCTTTATCGATGGCGATCTGGATCGAGCCGTGCTGCGTGTTGTCCTGCTTCTGGAGGAGGACGATGTGGCCATGACTGTCAAGAATGGCGATGGCCACCGGCCAGTTGTTTTTGACGGCCTCGGCCTCGCTGGCGGCCATGGCTTTTTTCGCCTGCTCGAGGGTGATTGGCGTGCCGTACTGCGGAGGTGGAGCCGGGGGCGTGGGGGCTGGCGCGGCTGCCGCAGGGGGAGGGGTGGCAGGTGCAGCCGGTGGCGGGGTTTGACTGATTGCAGGGATTGAGATCATTGCTAAAAGAGCCGCAGCAAGGGCGGTATGGCGAATGGCTTGCATATTTCCTCCGATAATTTTTGTTCGCGAGTGTGATCCCCGCACCATCGAGCATAGCGCAACCAACCCCACCTTGCGATGGCGTTACCGCAGGGGCCGAGCCCGGGGATGACAATTTTGGGCGGTAGGATGAACAGCGCCAACCCGAGGGCGACACGTTGGGGCTTTGGCGTCGCGCGTGGTTGCTCGGGGACTGGAAGGCTGCCAGTCTCTCCCCCGGGAAACGATCATCAGCAACCCACGAGGCAGCGCCCATGCAGACCACATTCGAAGTCGGCGGCATCCGGATCGATCGCATCGTCGAGCAGGAAGAGCCGTTTTTCGACCCGCTGTTCTTCTTTCCCAAGCTTACCAAAGAGCTGCTGGACGAGAACCGCCCTTGGCTCGAACCGCACTACCACGACCCCGTTTCGGGCAAGATGATCCTGTGCATCCAGAGCTATCTGGTGCGCACGGGAAAGCACACGATCCTGGTCGACTCGTGCGTGGGCAACCACAAACCGCGCCCGACCCGCCCCTTCTGGGACCAAATGAAATCCGACCGCTATGAAAAGAGCCTCGCGTCGGCGGGCGTGCAGGTGGGCGACATCGATTACGTGATGTGCACCCACCTGCACACGGATCATGTCGGCTGGAATACGAAGCTCGAGAATGGCCGCTGGGTGCCGACGTTTCCCAAGGCCAAATACGTCTTCGCCGAGCGCGAACTGGCCCACTGGACCGAACGGCACGCGAAGGAACCGCAGAACTTCCCCTGGATCACCGACAGCGTGCTGCCGATCGTCGAAGCCAAGCGTGAAGAGATCGTCAAGAGCGACTTCGCCTTCAATGATCTGGTCTCTCTGGTCCCGACGCCGGGTCACTCGTTCGACCACTACTCCGTAAAGGTCGGCAAGAAGGGGCAGGATGCGATCATCACGGGCGACATGGTGCATTCGCCCTTGCAGATGAAGTACCCGGAAATGGGCATGATGGCGGACTGGGATTCCGAGCAGGCGGGGCGGTCGCGCCGGAGACTCTTCGGTCAGGTCTGCGATACCTCGACGCTCTTTTGCACCGCGCACTTCCCCTCGCCGTCGGCTGGTCGGATCGTGCGCGATGGCGATGCTTTCAAGTTCGTAAACGTGTGAGCGGCGGCGGCGGCCATTGTGCCGCCCGAGCCTGCCCTGTGACCGATCGCTGGGTGTTGCTGTCGCAGGCCTCGACGCCGTGCCGCAGCAATCCCGGGGAATTGGCATGCCCTTGCCGTAATGTCGCCGTGATATGGGGGTGGGTGCGAGCCAGGGGAGCCATCCTCTGGCCGAGGGGGACAGTATATCATGTCGACGACAGTTGCCGGGGCGCCCGTCGCGTCCGCCGCCCGTACAGCGGGCGCAACCGCCATCGATACGCGGGCTTTCGCGCCGTATGAATGGTTGCTCGCCAGGCGTTATCTGCGTGCGCGGCGCAAGG
>JANOKV010000321.1:0-1693 GCA_031419415.1 Hyphomicrobiales bacterium
CAGGGTATTCATCTTAGACCCATTCTGACACCCGCTCCAAGAAATTGAGGATTAATGCGGGGGGAAATTCTAAAAAATCAGAATACGCATTGTAACTGCTAACCTATCCCCCGCTTGTGGATCTGGGGGTCCCTGGTTCGATCCCAGGAGGCGGTACCAATGAAAGCAATGGGTTAGAGTTTCAGAAGAATTTTCTAGGCACTTTTTAGGCACTTCATTCCGAACGTGTCGCCAAGCGCAGCAGTGTGCATCAGAGTGAGGGTCGGGGCATGCATCTCGCTGCGACTGCTCGATATTGAACGTCGTTTCGGTAAGATGGCTGCGCTCAACCAAGCATTGGCCGAGGGCTTACGCCTGGCAACAGACCGCGACAGCGGGCCCGCCACACAGCGACATCGATACTGTCGCGACACGTCGCGACAGCGCGTGATGTGTCGCGGCCCTTCGGGTCAGACCGCGACAGCAGGCGATCGTCCCGTCGCAATGCGTCCATCCACTTGACGTTCAAGTTGTCCTTCGTCCGCGTCCTGGCCCGTAGGAGCTTGACCGGAGCTTTGGTACAATGCCCGCATATGACCAAGCTGCTGACCGAAGTCATTCGCCAAATCGTCGAGCTGCCGGAGGATCGCCAAGACGACGCTGCCCGCGTGCTCATGCTGATGCTCGAACACGATCCCGAGCAGTATCGATTGAGCGATGAGCAACTGCGTGAAGTGGACGACGCGATTGCCGATGTCGATGCCGGCAATTCTGCGTCCAATCAAGATGTTGATCGTGTATTGCACCGATCGTGGGCATGACCGTGCGATGGTCGCGGCAGAGCAGGAAACACATCGTTGCCATTCGCGCCTAAATCCGAGAGCATAACGCCGACGCTGCCGAGCGCGCTCGATTGCGAATTGTTGAGGTGGTTCGATTGCTCCGTTCGCTGCCACGTCTTGGCCGCGCCGGCCACAAACCGGGTACCCGTGAAATTATCGTGCCGCACCTTCCGTATGTGATTGTGTATCGCGTCGACGCTGCCGACGAAAACGAACTCGTGATCCTCGGCATCTTCCACGTCGCGCGGGGCCAGCGGCACTTTTAACAAAAGGCGCATTCCGTATAAAGTGTACGTCGTTCAAATGAACGTCAGCTGCCGAGGTGGAGCGGTTACGCAGATGAGGAGCCACGTCGCGCTGCGGCGCAGCAAACCTTCGATGGCTCATCAGCTGCTCGAAACGCCGGTTGAACGCGCGATCTTTTCCGACAAACACCGGTTCGACGGCGGTTTTCATGTTGTCGTAGATGCCGCGGCACGGCACGCCCTTGAAGAACACGAACGCCTTCTCGTGCGCGTCAAACATCATCTCTTGGGCTTCGCGCATATAGGCCCGGGCAAAGATCATCCGGCTATGGCAGAAGCGGACCTGCGCCACGTTCACCGACGTCGTCACGCCATCGAGAACGATAATCTCGTGGCTCCAATCGAACTGGAAGGCTACGTCGGCCGCAAAACTCAGCGGCACGAACGCCGCCGTCCGCTCGCCCTCGCCCTCGCGCACGGCCCACACCCGCCCGTAGCGCCTGACAGCATCGTAGCCGCCCACATAACCGCCAAGCCGCAGTTCTTCGAACATGCGCTGATAGGTCAGCCGCTCGCGCCGCGACGCCGTGGTGTTGGCCGCCAGCATCGCATCCAGCGCCGTCACGT
>JANOKV010000322.1:0-1683 GCA_031419415.1 Hyphomicrobiales bacterium
GCGCTCGATCGCACGCATCCCAAACTGGACGCGGTGCGCCTCTATCACGCGCCCGCCGCTGGCGTCGACGCGATCGACCGGTCGTGCCTGCCGGCTGGCGCGCCACTGTGCTGCTGCTTTGGCCACGAGCAGGCCATCGCCGAATACGTCATGACCGCGCTCTTGATGCGGCACGTGCCGATGGCCGCTGCCGACGCCGATTTACGCGCCGGATCGTGGTCCCATTGGCCCGGATCGGGGGCCGCCGCGCGCACGGAACTGGGCAGCCGCACGCTCGGCGTCTTGGGGTACGGCCACATCGGCCGCGAAATCGCGCGTCTGGGTAAAGCCTTCGGTATGCGCGTCTCCGCATGCAATCGCTCGCCGGTTCCCGTGGGCGGATCGATCGACGAAAGCTTCGGCCTCGATCGACTCGAAGGCTTCATGAGCTCTGCCGATGTCATCGTCACCTCATTGCCGATGCTGCCAGCGACGAAGGGGATCATCGGCGTGGCCGCGATTGCCGCCATGCGGCCGCACGGGGTGCTCGTCAACGTCGGGCGCGGGCCGGTCATCGACGAAGATGCGCTCTATGCGGCTCTGTCCGCGCGACGTATCGGTAGCGCGATCATTGATACGTGGTGGACGTATCCCTCAGCGACTGATCCCGCGCCCCGCCCGAGCCGGCACGCTTTCCACGAACTCGACAATTGCGTGATCACGGCGCACATGTCGGGCTGGTCGACGGGCACCATCCGCCGACGTCAGGAAACGATGGCGGACAACATTCGCCGTCTGGCGACAGGCCAACCCCTCGTCAACGTCGTTTGATCGACGCCTCGCCCTTTCAGGACAATCGCCATGGTCGAACGCATTGCGCACTGCTGCCACTGGGGCGCCTTCGATGCGCTCGTCGAGGAGGGGCGCATCGTCGGCATCGAGGCGTGGCCAGGTGATCCGGCGCCCTCGCACATGCTGGCGGCCATCCCCGATCAAATGAACCCAGCCATGCGCATCGATCGGCCCTACGTGCGCGAAGGTTGGCTGAAGCATCGCGACAAAAGCGATCGCGGTGCGCGGGGCAGCGAACGCCTGATCCCGATCGGATGGGACCAAGCGCTCGATCTCGTCGCCGGTGAAATCGATCGCGTGCGCAAGATACACGGCAATGATTCGATCTTCGCGGGCTCCTACGGCTGGACGAGTGCGGGCCGCTTTCACCACGCTCAATCCCAAGTCAAGCGACTGATGAACTGCGTCGGCGGCTACACCAACCACGTCGACACCTACAGTGTGGGCGCCGGCGCGGTGATCGCGCGCCACATCATGGGCGGCGACGGTTATGGCGCACCCAATTCAATCAAGCTGATGGCCGAGCATACCGAGCTGTTGCTCGTGTGCGGGGCGATGTCGCCGCGCACCGCGCAAGTCGAAGCCGGCGGCGTGGGGCGGCATATGCTGGGCGAGCATCTGCGCCGCCTGAAAGCGCGGAAGGGCCGCATCATTCTCGTGTCACCGCGGCGCGACGATTGCCCCGATGACGTCGGCGCGGAGTGGTGGCCAATCATTCCCAACACCGATACCGCGCTGCTGATCGGGCTGGCCGGCGAGATCGTCGCGGCCGGCATGCACGACGCTGATTTTCTCGCCCGCTGCTGCAGTGGTGCGGAGGCCTACCTCGCCTATCTGCGCGGCGAGACCGAT
>JANOKV010000323.1:0-7497 GCA_031419415.1 Hyphomicrobiales bacterium
GACATCAAGGCCATCAACGACGGCATGACCAAATACGGCGTGCTGGTCTTCCACGATCAGGACTTCACGGACGAAACGCAGCTCGCCTTCACGCAGAGCCTGGGGCCGCTCGAGATTGCCGTCGGCACGAGCCTGCGCAAAGAAGAGCGGCTGGCGTCGCCGCACTTTGCCGACGTCTCCAATCTCGACAAGGACGGTAACGTGTTCAAGCGCGACAGCCGCACGTGGCAGTTCGCGATCGGCAACCGGCTGTGGCACTCCGACAGTTCATTCAAGAAGACGCCGGCCAAGTATTCGCTGCTGCACGCGCGCTCGGTGCCCTCCAAGGGCGGCAACACCGAATTTGCCGATATGCGCGCGGCGTGGGACTCATTCGACCAGGAGACGAAAGACCTCTGCGAGCCGCTGATCTGCGAACATTCGCAGCTCTATTCGCGCGGCAGGTTGGGCTTTGAAGATTTCAGCGACGAAGAGCGCGAACGCTTCAAGCCGGTGTTGCAGAAGCTGGTGCGTGTGCATCCGGTAACGGGGCAGAAGTCGATTTATCTGTCGTCGCACGCAGGTCGGATCATCGGTTGGCCGGTGCCGGAGGCAAGAGCCTTCCTCATGGACCTGAACGAGAAAGCGACGCAGCGTGAGTTCACCTACTCGCACACGTGGCGCGTCGGCGATCTCGTCGTGTGGGACAACCGCGTGCTGATGCATCGCGCCCGCCCCTTCCCCGCCGACGAACCCCGCGACATGCGCCGCACCACCCTGATGGGCGAAGGCCCGACGGTGGCGCAGCAGGCGGCGTGAAGTGCAAGGGGTGCGCAGGCAGCAGTAAGGTAGAGGCCATGTGAGTGACGCGAACCGCTCTCAACCCGTTGCCCGCTGCCCGCTGCCCGCGTGCAGTTGCACCTTGCCGCTCACCGCTGCCTAACTGACCGGGCAAACCAATATCCCACTCGCCACCCATCGGAGACATCATGGACATTGGATATGTCGGCCTGGGGAGCATGGGTGGCGCCATAGCCAAGCGCATGCTGCTGCGCCAGAAAATCCGCGTCTATGATTTGAGCCCGGAGCGCACGGCCGAGATGGCCAAGCTCGGTGGCCAACCGGCGCAGAGTTTGGTAGCCCTCGCCGAGCAGAGCGACGCGGTGTGCCTTTGCTTGCCGACGTCGGAAAACGTGCGCGAGGCGATCTTCGGCGAGAATGGGCTGGCCAAGGGCTTGAAGCCCGGCAGCATCGTCGCCGACATGACGACCGGCGATCCGTTGCAGACGAAGGCGATGGCGGCGGAGCTGGCCAAGCGCGGCATCCACATGATCGACGCGCCCGTGTCGGGCGGCCCGGTCGGGGCGGCTGCCGGCACACTCGCCATCATGGTTGGCGCGTCCGATGCCGTGTGGGAGAAGATGAAACCCGTCTTTGAACTCGTCTCCCCCAACGTGTTCCGCATGGGTGACGTGGGCGCTGGGCAGACCATGAAGTTGGTCAACAACCTGATGCTTGCGGGTGGCCGGGCGCTGGCCTTCGAGGCGATGGCGCTGGCCGTGAAGAACGGGCTCGATCCGAAGCTCACCACGGATGTTTTGAACAAGAGTTCGGGCCGGAACGGCACGACGGAACGTTCGCTTGCCGACACAGTGGACGGCAAATTTCCGGCGTCGTTCGCGCTCGCCTTGATGACAAAGGATGTGCGCCTCGCCAATCAACTGGGTCGCGACACGGGCGTGCCGATGATCATCGGGCGCATCGTCGAGGAGTTGCATAACGTCGCCCTGAACAATCACGGGCCGGCAGCCTGCTCAAATATTCTGATCCGCGATTTCGAGCAGCGCGCGAAGACGCGGGTGACGAAGTAGCCAGAGGGGCATCCTGGCGGCCGTTTGCGAGGGGTCAGCGGCCCCGCTTGGGCGCACCACCTTTGGCCTTGTGGACAGGGGGTATGACGGGCACGCCTTTGGTCGTGAAGGACTGCGTCCCGTGTTTGCGGCCGATGCGTTTGCCTTCACCACCGCCGAGGCCGGTGCCGGGAGGTTGCCAGTTTGGGATCAACTGGTGCTTGCCGGGGCCGATCAGGTCGGCGCGGCCCATGGCCTTGAGGGCGTCGCGCAGCAGCGGCCAGTTCTCCGCATCGTGGTAGCGCAGGAACGCCTTGTGGAGGCGGCGCTGCTTGAGACCCTTGACGGTCTCGACCTCTTCGGACGCCCCGCGGCGCACAGCTTTCAGCGGGTTTTTTGCCGAGTGATACATGGCCGTCGCCAGGGCCATGGGCGAGGGCAGAAAGGTCTGTACTTGATCGGCGCGGTACTTGTTCTTTTTCAGCCATAGAGCGAGGTGCATCATGTCCTCGTCCGTGGTGCCCGGATGGGCGGCGATGAAATAGGGAATGAGGAAATACTTCTTGCCGGCGTCTTTCGTCGCTTGGTCGAACATCTGCTTGAAGCGGTCGTAGCTGCCGATGCCGGGTTTCATCATGCGCGAGAGCGGACCTTCCTCGGTGTGCTCGGGCGCGATCTTCAGGTAGCCGCCGACGTGGTGGGTGACGAGTTCCTTGACGTACTCGGGGCTCGTCACCGCGAGGTCGTAGCGCACGCCGGACGCGACGTTGACCTTTTTGATGCCGGGCAGTTCGCGGGCCTTCTTGTAAAGCCCGATCAGGGCATCGTGCGAGGTGTTCAAGTTCGGGCAGATCCCCGGATAGACGCACGACAGGCGCCGGCACGCTTTCTCGATGGCTTCATCCTTGCAGGCCATGCGGTACATGTTGGCCGTGGGGCCGCCGATGTCGGAAATCTGGCCGGTGAATCCTGGTGTGCGATCGCGGATCGTCTCGATTTCTTTCAACACCGAGCCTTCAGAGCGGTTCTGGATGATGCGGCCCTCGTGCTCGGTGATGGAGCAAAAGGTGCAGCCGCCGAAGCAGCCGCGCATGATCGTCACCGAGAACTTGATCATCTCCCAGGCAGGGATCTTGCGTTCGCCGTAGCTCGGATGCGGCGCGCGCGCGTAGGGCAACTCGTAGACGCCATCCATCTCCGCCGTATTCAGCGGAATAGGCGGCGGGGTGACCCACAGTTCTCGATCGCCGTGGCTCTGTACGAGGGGGCGCGCGTTGCCGGGGTTGCTTTCGCGGTGAAGCACGCGGGAGGCGCGCGCGTAGGTTTCGGGATTACCCGCCACTTGCTCGAATGACGGCAGGCGGACGACGGCGCGCGTGTTGCGCAACATCTTGGCGCCCTCGTCGGCGCTCGCGATGTCGTCGGCGGGGAGTTCGGTCCAGTCGCCATCGACCGTCTTCTTGATCAGCGCCGCACCGCGAATGTCGTCCATGTCGGCGGGGGCGTCGCCTTTGGCGATGCGATGGGCCACCTCGACGACGGCGCGCTCGGCATTGCCGTAGAGCAGAATGTCGGCCTTTGCGTCGACCAGGATCGAGCGGCGCACCTTGTCGGACCAATAGTCGTAGTGAGCGATGCGGCGCAGCGAGCCCTCGATGCCGCCCAAGACGATCGGCACGTCGGGGTAGGCCTCGCGGCATCGTTGCGCATAGACGATGACGGAGCGGTCCGGGCGCTTGCCGCCTTCACCGTCGGGTGTGTAGCTGTCGTTGTGGCGCAAGCGACGGTCCGCCGTATAGCGGTTCACCATGCTGTCCATATTGCCGCCAGTGACGCCGTAAAAAAGGTTGGGTCGGCCCAGCGCCTGGAACGGTTCCGCCGTCTGCCAATCGGGTTGGGCGATGATGCCGACGCGGAAACCTTGGGCCTCCAGCAGCCGACCGACGATGGCCATGCCGAAGCTCGGATGGTCGACATAGGCGTCGCCCGTGACCAGCACGATGTCGCAGCTGTCCCAGCCGAGCTCGTCCATCTCCGCCCGTGACATCGGCAGAAAGGGCGCCGTGCCGAAGCGGTGTGCCCAGTATTTCCTGTGCGAAAACAGCGACGTGCCGGCCTCTGAATAGGGGAGGGGGCCGTTCTGGACGGCGGCGGCAGTTGACGTAGAGACCATGAGATCAAACTCGTTTCGACGACGACACCCGAGTTGGTACGTCGGAATTTATCGGGGGTGTATCAGGGACGGGTCAATTTCTCAATGCGCGGAATAGGATGGTGAGCCGTAGGGCGCAATAGGCCCTTGCCGTATTGCGCCGGGCAGCGGACTCCGCTGGCGAGGTCGAGATGGCATCGGCGCAATACGCGGACGCTTGCGCTACGGGTTGAAACCGCCCCGATGCTGATTTTTCTATCGGTATGGATTATATCGTGGTCTCAGGGTCTCGACGTGCAACGGCATGTGGACCTGGAGACGACCCCCGTGACGATGGCCCAGACCGATGGCGCGCTGCGCATCCCGTTCGACAACAGCTACGTGCGGCTGCCGGAACGCTTCTACCAGCGGCTCGCTCCGACGCCAGTTACCGCGCCCCGCCTCATCGCGCTGAACGCGGCGTTGGCCGAGGACATGGGCCTCGATCCCGCGCAACTCGCCTCGCCGGAGGGTCTTGCCATACTTTCCGGCAATCGTGTGCCGGATGCGGGCGATCCGCTTGCGATGGCTTATGCGGGCCATCAGTTCGGATCGTTCGTGCCGCAATTGGGGGATGGGCGCGCCATTTTGCTGGGCGAAGTGATCGATCGGAAGGGGCAGCGCCGCGACATACAACTGAAGGGCGCGGGTCCGACGGCGTTTTCGCGGCGTGGCGATGGGCGAGCGGCGTTGGGTCCGGTGCTGCGCGAATACATCGTCAGCGAGGCGTTTGCCGCTCTGGGCATCCCGACGACGCGGGCGCTGGCGGCGGTCGCGACGGGGGAGTGGGTATGGCGCGAGACGGAACTGCCGGGCGCGGTGTTGACGCGGGTCGCCTCGAGCCACCTGCGCGTCGGGACGTTCCAATTCTTTGCGGCGCGCAGCGATGTCGACGGGTTGCGCACCCTTGCTGAGTACGCCATCGGGCGGCACTATCCCGAAGCTGCCGCCGCCGCCAATCCCATCCGCGCCTTTCTCGATGCGGTGATTGCCAGGCAAGCCGGGTTGGTCGCACGATGGCTCGGCATCGGCTTCATTCATGGCGTCATGAACACCGACAATTGCTCGATCGCCGGTGAAACCATCGACTTCGGGCCGTGCGCTTTCATGGACACGTTCGATCCCGCGACCGTCTACAGCTCGATCGACCAGATGGGGCGCTACGCCTGGGGCAACCAGCCCCGCATGGCCGGCTGGAACGTTGCGCGGCTGGCAGAAACGCTCATTCCTTTGCTTGCAGAGGACGAGAAGGACGCGTTAGCGCAAGCGCAGGCGGCGATCGATGCCTATCCGGCGCAGTTCGAAAACGCCTATGCCAAGGTGCTGGGCGCCAAGCTGGGGCTCGCCGCGCCAACCGTCGACGATCTGGCGTTGGCGCGTGCGTTGCTGGACGTGATGGCCACGGGCAAAGCCGATTTCACGCTGACGTTCCGACGTCTCGGGGAGGCTGCCGCCGATCCGTCCGCCGATGCCGGAGTGCGAGCGCTGTTCGCCGATCCGGCCGCATTTGACGTGTGGGCCGCCGAATGGCGCGCACGTCTGGCTGTCGATGGACGCACGGGTGAGGCGGTGCGCACGGCCATGCACGCGGTCAACCCAGCGTTCATTCCGCGCAATCATCGCATCGAGGAGGTCATCGTCGCCGCCGTCAGGCGGCAGGATTTCGCGCCGTTCGAAGCGTTGCGCTGCGTGCTGGCGCGTCCTTATGACGATCAGCCGGAGTTCGCCGCTTACCTCGATCCGCCTCTCCCCGAAGAAGTCGTGGAGAAGACGTTCTGTGGGACGTGAATGGGCGCAGCTCACCTTCGGGTTGGGCTTGGCGGAGATGCCTTTACGTTCCCCCGAATTGTCATCTTCGGGCTCGACCCGAGGACCCATCAGGCAGCAGAGTTCAGGCTGCAAGCTGGTCTCGAGCACGCCACACGAGAACACGGAGCAAGCGGAGAAATAGGTCCTCGGAACACGTCCGAGGATGACAGGATTTTAGGTTGAATTCGTAGGGAATCACCCCCTCACCCCCGAACCTGCGGCGTAATCGGCCTAAACACGCGCACGCCGGGCAAATCGAACATCGGCGCGGAGAGCCGTCCTTCCGGCACAACTGCGAAGGTGCGCCCCTGGGAGGTCTTGTCGAGTCCCGCGCTGGTCAGCTTGGTTTGTGGCAGGTCGGCTGGGAGGTGCGCCGCGCCTTCGGCCATCAGCAGATGCGCGTTGAACGGCACGGCCGGAATGCAGTCGCAGCCGTCGAACAAATTGCGATACCAATGGGTGTGGCGGTCTTTCCATTCACCGGTCGAAGTGGGCCCGCCGTTGGCTTTATATTCTTTGCTTTCAAAGACGTGTGGACCTTCGACCTCGTGCATGGCGAGCCAGGGCGAGGGCGTCGCCGTGATCGCGCGAAAGCGCTGTGTGGCGCGAAAGCCCGGCACATTGCGAATGAGCTGCGTCACGTGGGCGATGTACCACGTGTGCCAATCGTGCTCGCGCGCGGCGTCACGAAAATCCATCTCGACCATGTAGATCATTCGTCGTCCTTTCAGCGCGCAATGCGGTTCAGCTTTTGTGTGTGCTCGCGATGTCATCGGCAGCGACGAGCCCTTGCACGCCAGCGTGAACCTAAGCCGGCCGCCGCGATCTCGACGGCGCCGATGGAATTCGTGGTCGGCGCAATACGCCGAGGGGCTATTGCGCCCTACGGGCGTTGCGTTTTCGACCGGCGTTATACCGTCCCATTATCCCGCAGCTTGCCGATTTCAGCGTCCGATTTTCCCAGGACCGTGCGCAGCACTTCGTCCGTGTGTTGGCCGAGCACCGGGGGGCCGGCTTTGTGTTCGATGGGAGTGCCGGAGAACCGCATTGGGCTGCGGATGACTGGCACCGTGCCCGCCGTCGCGTGTGGCAGCTCGATGCGCATGCCGCGCGCTTTGATCTGGGCGTCGTCGAACACGTCTTTGAGGTTGTTGATCGGCCCGCACGGCACGCCGCCCTCATCCAGCGCCTTGACCCATTCGGCCGTGGTTCGCTTCTGGAAGATCGGGATCAGCACATCGTCCATCGCCGCGCGGTTGGCGACGCGCTTGCCGTTGGTGGTGAAGCGCGGATCGGTGGGCAGGTGCCGGGCGTCGGCCACGTCGCAGAATTTCTTGAAGAGATTGTCGTTGCCGCACGCGAGGATGATGTCACCGTCCTTGGTTTTGAAGGATTGGTAGGGGACGATGTTGGGATGCGTGTTGCCCAACCGTCCGGGGGGCTCGCCGGTCGCCAGAAAATTCATGCCCTGGTTGGCGAGAATGGCGACTTGAGTGTCGAGCAGCGCCATGTCGATGAACTGGCCCTCGCCGCTGTGCTCGCGGCTGGCGATGGCCGCGCAAACGGCGATCGTCGAATACATGCCGGTCATGAGGTCGACGATGGGCACGCCGGCGCGCTGCGGGCCGCCACCGGGTCGGTCATCGCGCTCGCCGGTGACGCTCATGA
>JANOKV010000324.1:0-6475 GCA_031419415.1 Hyphomicrobiales bacterium
CAACTCTCGCAATTCATGAACACGGAACTGTCGGCCTTCTATTTCGACATTCGCAAAGACGCGCTCTACTGCGAGCCGCCGTCGAGCGCGAAACGTCGGGCCGCGCTGACCTGCGTCGAGCACATCTTCCGCTGCACCACCGTGTGGCTCGCGCCCATCCTCGTCTTCACGGCGGAGGAAAGTTGGATGTCGCGCTATGGCGATCATCCCGAGAAATCGGTGCATCTCGAGCTGTTCCCGGACATCCCGAGTGATTGGCGCGATGATAACCTCGCAAAAAAATGGAACAGCGTGCGCTATATGCGCAGTGTCGTGACTGCGGCGCTCGAAGTGGAGAGAGCGGCGAAGAAGATCGGGTCCAGTCTCGAGTCAACTCCCACGGTGTACGTGAATGATCCTTATCTTCAGACGAGCTTGGAAGAGGTGGATTTCGCCGAGGTCTGCATCACGAGTGCAATTCATGTGCTGAAAGAGCCTGCGCCGCAGGAGGCCTTCCGTCTTCCTGATACATCTGGTGTCGGGGTGGTCATAAAACGCGCCGAGGGCGCCAAGTGCGCGCGCTCCTGGCGCGTCACGACCGATGTCGGTTCTGATCCAGCCTATCCCGACCTCTCCGCTCGCGATGCCGCCGCCATGCGCGAGATCGACGCGATGGCCCCGTAGGGGGCAATAGCCCCCTTGGGCGTAGTGCGCCGCGTCACGGTTTCCCTTAGCGAGGTTCAGATCGCAACGGCGCAATACGGCCGGATCGAGTGTCCGGCCTATTGCGCCCTACGGATCAATTGCGCCCTTCACCCGTCCGTCGCGATGCGCCCAGCGCGGATGCGTTCGCCTTCGAGGCGCTTTTCCTCTTCGAGCGCGCGCGCCAGATTTTCGCGTGCGGCTTCGGCTTGACGTTGGCGGTTCCACAGGGAGGCGTAGAGGCCGTCCTTTTCCATCAGCTCGCCGTGCGTGCCCTGTTCGACGAGGCGGCCCTTGTCGAGCACGATGATCGCGTCCGCCGACACGATGGTCGACAGACGATGCGCGATCACGAGCGTCGTGCGATCTTTCGAGACACGGTCGAGGGCGTCCTGAATTTCCTTCTCCGTGTGGCTGTCGAGCGCGCTCGTCGCCTCGTCGAGCATCAGGATCGGGGGACCTTTCAGGATCGTGCGCGCAATGGCTACTCTCTGCTTCTCGCCACCCGATAGCTTCAAGCCACGCTCGCCGACCATCGTCTGATAGCCTTCCGGCAGCATGCGTATGAAGGCGTCGATCTGGGCGAGTTTGGCGGCGGCCTCCACGTCGGCGTCGCTGGCGTCGGGGCGGCCATAGCGAATGTTGTAGAGGATCGTATCGTTGAACAGCACCGTATCCTGCGGCACCACACCGATCGCAGCGCGCAACGAGGCCTGCGACACGTCGCGAATATCCTGGCCATCGATCGTCACGGCGCCGCCCGACACCTCGTAGAAGCGCAACAATATGCGGCTGATCGTTGATTTTCCCGCACCCGACGGTCCCACGATCGCGACCATTTTGCCAGCCGGCACCTCGAACGAGAAGCTCTCGAGAATGGGGCGTGCCTCGTCGTAGTGGAACCGCACATTGTCGAAGCGAACGGTGCCGCCGCGCACCACCAGATCGGGTGCGCCCGGCTTGTCGGGCACCTCGGGCGACTGGTCGAGAATGTCCATCATACGCTCGATATCGGTAATGCCCTGTTTGATCTCGCGATAGACCATGCCCATGAAATTCAGCGGGATGAAGAGTTGCAGCATGAGCGCATTGACCATGATGAACTGGCCGACGCTCGCCTGCCCCTTGGTCACCGCATAAGCCGACATCGCCATGCACGTCGTCAGCGCAATGGTGAAGATGATGGCTTGGCCCGTATTGAGCACGGCCAGCGACGTGTAGGTCTTCACCGACGCCACCTCGTAGCGCTGCATCGATCCGTCGTAGCGCTGCGCCTCGCGGTGTTCGGCGCCGAAGTATTTCACGGTCTCGTAGTTGAGCAGGCTGTCCACCGCCTTGGTGTTGGCGTCGGTATCGCTGTCGTTCATGGTGCGGCGGATCTGCACCCGCCATTCGGTCGCGCGCACGGTGAATGCCAGATAGGTCACAATCATCACCAGAACGACGATGACGTAGCGCCAGTCGAACTCGACGCCCAGCACGATCAACACGAGGGCAAATTCGATGATGGTCGGAATGAGCGTCATCAGCGTCATGCGCGTGATGTTTTCGATGCCGGTGCGGCCGCGCTCCAGGACGCGCGTCAAGCCCCCGGTCTTGCGCTCCAAATGAAACCGTAGCGATAGCCGGTGCATGTGCTCGAAAGTCGCCAATGCGAGTTTGCGCACCGCATGCATCGCGACCTTGGCGAACAGACCTTCCCGGGTTTGGGTCAGCAGCACCATGACGATGCGGGCGGCGCCATAGACGATCGTCGCGAGCAAAGGCGCACCGATCAGCCAGACGAGCGTCGCCGCGTCGGGCAGTTTACCTCCGGCTGCGGCGACCAGCGCGTCCGTCGCCCACTTGAATGTGTACGGCATGGTGACCGTGACGAGCTTGGCCGCCAGCATCAGCACCAGAGAGATCACCACCGTGCGCTTCAAATCCGGTCGGTCGTGCGGCCAGATATAGGGCAGCAGCACGCGCAGGGCCCGCAATTGGCCCTGTCTGGGCGTGAGCCAATCCCAGCGACCGGCCGCTGGACCGCCGGGTGGAGCTGCGGAGGCGTTATCGGACATTTTTTGCATCGAAGCGTCCTAGCTCTGGCGGCGGCGCTTGTCGAGACGCGAAGGCGCGCGGGGTCACCACGATTGCCGACGAATGAAACGCGTGATGCGGAGGCGTGCTATGATTTGTTTTTCGACGATCGCCAACGAAACGAAGCAACCCTTGGCGATCGCCAGCGTTTGGTGTGTTCGATCCGTGCGTCGACTGTCCATCCTGCGCATCGGAACGGCCCATCGAGCCGAAGCAAACGCCCCATTTCGGCCTTGGCGCGGCTGTTAAATTCGGCCTCAGGATTTACGACAGGAATAAGCGGATGACCGATCGCACGAAACAAGAACACACCCCTTCGCCTAGCCGATCGGTCATTTCCGCAATCACCGAGCCTGCCGCTCAGCGTAAGTCGCGGAAGAAATCGAAGCCAGAACGGCGCGCATCCCAGATTCCGGGTCTGCACGACATTTGTGTGTTCTGCGGTTCGGGGACTGGCAAAAACCCCGCTTATTCGGCGGCCGCGAAGCTTTTGGGGCGTACCATGGCCGAGGCCGGCGTCGGGCTCGTTTATGGCGGTGGCAGTCTTGGCCTGATGGGCGATGTGGCCCGCGCGGTGCTCGAGCATGGCGGTTACGTAACCGGCATCATTCCGAGCTTTCTGTCCGAGCGCGAACGCATGCTGACGGACGTGAACGAACTCATCGTCACGCAAGACATGCACGAGAGAAAGCGGCTGATGTTCGAGCGGTCGGACGCCTTTGTCGCGCTGCCGGGCGGCATCGGCACACTCGAAGAGCTGATCGAGCAGTTGACCTGGTCACAGCTCGGACGTCACGAAAAGCCGATCGTTCTGGCCAATATCGAAGGATTTTGGAATCCCCTGAAGGTGTTGCTCGATCACATGCGCGTCGAAGCCTTCATCCGTCCCGGTCTCGATGTGCGCTTCACGGTCGTCGACACGGCCGAAGTGATCCTGCCAGCGGTCGCCGACGCTGTGGCCCGAGCTGCCCCCATTGCCGCCGACAGTCCGGTGCCCGACAAGTTCTGACGGCCCGCTGCATCCGATCGGCGGAAAAGGCCCAGGGGTTGGCGCCACGCCGGCGCGCCAGCCGAGCTCGCGGTGCGCCGCTCGCTCGCCGCCCGGCACAGTCATTAACCGAAAATCAACACCTGCCGGCCGTGGCGCTCGTCGCGGCCCAGTCCATGCATGGGTCGGCTGGTAACCGCAGCTTAACCAGCAGAGTCCGCCATGAGTAGACTTCTTACCCTTCTGGCTTTCACCCTCGCGTTGTCCCTGTCCTCCGGCGAGAGCGTTCGCGCGGCCAGAGATGGTGCAATTCCCACCAAACCGGCGCGGCTCGAACTCATCGTCCTCGAGATCGAGGCCTGCGACATCTGCAATCTCGTCCGGCAACGCATCCAGCCGCTCTACGAGAAAACGTCCCACGCGCGAAACGTGCCAATGCGATACATCGACATCACCCGCCGTGACGAGATGCAGCTCGGATTGACCTCGCGGGTCGATACGCTCCCCACGATCGTGTTGATGCGCGACGGGCAGGAAATCAAACGATTCGTCGGCTACATGGGCCACGAAAACTTCCTGCAAGTCGTCGGCCATGCCCTGCGCACGGAAGGCGAGTAAGCGCCCTCGAGCCGTCGGTGGCGGCCAGGATGGGGGGGCGACAGCTGAATTGAGCGGACAACGACAAAAAGAACTTTACAAGAACATTCAACTCGTCCCTATTTTGTTCCTTACTCAGGCGCGACAGGAGGTCGGCGGATGAGGTGGGATGACGTGGGTGTGGGATCGCTCCTTGCAGCGGGTTTTGGATTGTGGGCGATCAGCGGCGCGGCCTTGGCGGAAACGACGCGTGTGGCATCGCCTGTTGCCGCCGTCACCGCATCTGACGCCTATCGACAGGGCTTTCTCGATGGCTATCGGGCGCGCGCTCTGTCCGATCGCCGACAGGTCGATCGACCTCATCCCCGATGGCGCGATCGTCGCTCCGCGCGGCCACGCGACAGCTACGGGCCTTACTGGCGCAACCGTCCGCGCCCGTGGCTTCCACCCGACGTTTACGCCGAGCGTCGGTTTCGGCCGGACGGAACGCACCGAGGCAGAACCCTCGCCAAACCGAGCGTCATCGAGGCAGCCTCAAACGGCGAGCAACAGCTCAGGCCGGCCGAGTGACGGCAGCGGGGCGTTGCCATCATAACGCTCGATGGCGACGAGACAGGTGTGCGCTGCGCAGCCACCCGAAAACGCCGAGGCCGGCACATCGAGCGTCAGCACGTTGGGATTGCCGGCGATGTCGAGCGGCCCATCGGCCGAGTCGATCGACTGATGCCACGCGCCCGTCGGCAGGATGGCGACACCGGGGCGGATCGCATCGGAAAGCTGCACACCGGCAAGACAGCGGCCCCGGGCATTGTGCAGCAGCGCGGTATCGCCGTCGGACACCCCCAAGCGGCGCGCATCCTCGGGATTAATCAGCACAGCCTCCCGGCCTGCCCGTTTCTGGCTCTGCGAGACGCGGCCATAGTCGAGCTGGCTGTGAAGGCGGCCGTCGGGTTGGGCGGTCAGCAGATGAAAGCCATAGCGCGCGGCGAGTGGCGCGCCGAGCCATTCGGCGGGAGCGTCCCATCGGGGATGCGGCGGACAATCGGGATAGGCGCACGCGGCGAGCGTCTGGCTGTAGAGGACGAGCTTTCCCGATTCCGTGGCGAGGCGATTGTTTTCTGGATCGGCACGAAACCGCGCGAACGCCGGCTCCAGTGGACCTTCGGGGATCTCGGCATGGCCAACCTCCCAGAAGTCTTCGAACGATGGCATGTCACCACCACGCGCGCGCATCGCCATGCGGGTTTCATCGTAGAGATGGCGCACCCAGCCCATCTCGTCGCGGCCTTCGCTGAAGGCCTCCTCGACGCCCAACCGGGACGCAATCGCGCGCATGATCTCGAAGTCGGAGCGCGCGTCGGCAAAGGGGGCGACCACCTGCTTCATGGCAAACACCATGTCGGCGCGGCGGCCGCCTGAGATGTCGTTGCGCTCGAGCGTCGTCGTCGCCGGCAGCACGATGTCGGCGCGTTTGGCGGTCGCGGTCCAGGCGATCTCCTGCACGACGATCGTTTCGGGGACAGCCCAGGCTTTGTCGAAGCGCGCCAAATCCTGGTGGTGATGATAGGGGTTGCCGCCCGCCCAATAGACGAGGCGCGTGTCGGGAAAGCGGTGCGTCGCGCCCTGATAGGTGAAGGATGCGCCCGGCTGCAGCAGCATGTCGGCGATGCGCGCCACGGGAATGAAGCTGGTGTTGGGTTTTTTGCCGTGCGGGAAACCCGCGACCGACGCCAGTGGGACGTGGCTGTTGGCGTTGGCGACGGACCCGATGCCGTAGGCAAACCCGCCGCCCGCATGGCCGATCTGGCCGGCGACGGCGGCGAGCGCCGCACCCGACCACCAGGGACGCTCGCCATGCACGGCGCGTTGCAAGGCGTAGCTCACGGTAATGAAGCTGCGCTTGGCGGTGAAGTCACGCGCGAGGTCGCGAATTTTTGCGGCGTCCAGACCGGTGATCGCGGCGGCCCATTCGGCGGTCTTGGGCGTGCCATCGGTCTCGCCGCGCAGATAGGCGAGGTAGGCCTCCGCACCACTGCAGCAGCGGGCGAGAAAATCAGCGTCGTGCATGCCGGCCGCGACGATCTCGCCGGCCAGCCCGATCAGCAGCGCGGTATCGGTGTTGGGAATGAT
>JANOKV010000325.1:0-3223 GCA_031419415.1 Hyphomicrobiales bacterium
TTCGACGAGTAGGGATCGCGCAGCACGCGGATGCCGACGCGGTCGACGACGAGATACCCGCGACGGAAATCGCCAAACGCGATCGAGTGGCTGTCGGCGGCGATGGTGGGCATGTCTTCGGCTTCGACGACGGGATACCCGATCAGCGTCGGGTTCTCGCCGGGTCGAGGCGCGGGCTGCCAGATGTAATTGCCGTCGACATCTTTGAATTTCCGGATGACGGCTTGCGTCGCCCGGTTCATGACGAAGCTGGCGCCGGCGCGGTAGCCCGCTTTCACCGAGAAGGCGAGGTCGATCAGCTTATCGGTGGGGTTGGTGGCGGGAAACGCGCCGGCCGTGCCTGTCGAGATGGTGCCGATGTTGCCCCACGTCCACGAGGCGTTGGCGACTTTGGGGTAGTCGAGGAAGCCCTTGGGCTTATCGACGCCGTTGCCGACGACGAAGGCGTTGCCTTCCTGTTGGGCGAAGGCGTCACGCACTTCTTCGGCAATCCATTCGTCGATGTTGACGGCCGCATCGTCGAGCAGGGCCGCAGTCGCAGCCGGCATGGCGTAAAGCTCCATGGCCGGAAACGTCAACGCATCGAGCGTCGGCGTCGACGTCTGCGGGCGCGCGGCCGTCTCTCCGACCCAACCAGTGCCGAAACCGTTTACCGAGAAGGGTTTCTTGTAGACTGCGGTCGAGACTTGGCGATTGCCGGCGATGGCGCGGATGGGAGAGATGGCTTTCAGCGCGGCGTTGACGGCGTTTTCGGTTTCAGGCGGCACCAGATAGCCGCCGTCGGCGCTGGAGGCGATCGACAACGCCTTTTCTTCGAGATCGAGCAGGCCCGATGTCGAGCCCTTGCGAATGTAGCCGTCGAATGCCGACTTGTGGGCAAGCTCGATATGGCTGCTCGTGCGGACACTGGCGCCGGTGAGATGGGGCCGCGCTGCACGCAGGGCGAGGTCGTCGTGGCGGCGACGCATGTCGTCGAGCGCGCGGTCGATGCGGGCCAGCTTATCGGTCGAGACGACGTCGGCCGAGCCACGGTGTTTGATTTCCGCCAACGTGCGATCGTTCTCTTCCTTGTAGATCTCGAAGGCGGATTTCAAATCATCGACGATGACGGTGTAGTCGGCGGTGCTTTTCGTTTCGGGAGCGCAGGTCGTGGTCATTCAGGTGGTCCTGTCGTTACGGGTTGCAGTGGAGCGAAGATAGGTGGCGAGGTTCGCGAGCTTGGTGGCGAGCCGCGCCTCCTCGGCCGGGCCGCTGACGCGCGCGCGTGTGGCGGTTCGGGCCGCGGAGCTCGGGTGTGCGCGGGGGCGATCGACCGCGCCGATGCGGGCCTCCGGCAACATCGGAAAGGTGACGACGGAGATTTCCCACAGGTCGATTGTTTCAATGAGGCGCAGGCCGCGCGCGCGGTCGCGGCGGGCGCGAACGGCTTTGAAGCCGATCGACAGCCCATCGATAGCGCCGGCCCGCATGAGGGCGAGAACTTCGCGTGCACGAGCGACATCGGGCAAGAGGCGGCCCCGCACGAAGAGGCCTTTGGCGTCTTCGCGGAGCGTTTCCCAGACGCCGATGGGCTGAGCGGGGTCGTGCTGGAAGAGCATGCGAATGCCAGCGGCGCCGCGGCGCTGCAGCGAGTCACGAAACGCGCCCGCAAGCACGATATCGTTGCCCAGGTCCGCGCGATCGAAGAGCGAGGCATAGCCTTCGAAGGCGCCATCGGTGGCCACGGATTTCAAGTCGAGCGGCAGGAACGCCGCCTCGCGCGGGCGGGGTGGTTCGGGCACGGGAGAGCTCCGGGGGATTGGGGTGGAGGGGAAGGTGTGATGGGGTGCGGATGTCGTGAGGTGACACGACACCTGAGTGACCGTAAGTCTCGTGATGAGAAGCGAAACTTCACGGGGGTCGACATGGGTCGCCAAATCGCAAGCGTCTTGCTCGACCAGCCGACGGCAGTCGACATGGAGGCCGTCGCTCGAGCCATCCGTACGCGCTATCCGGATTTGTCGGTGGAGGTCATTGCGCCGACCGCTCAGAGTGGCCAACGAACACCACAATCACCGCTCATTCGGTGCGGTAACGAACTGGTCGCCGTGATGAATATTTCGGCGCCCTTGCCTGGGGATGCTGACGAAGAGGTCTGGGCTCGGGCAGCGATGACATGGCCGCAAGCGTCGTCTGTCGCCAAGAACCATCGCGCGCATATCATCGTCGCAACCATGGCGCAGGTCGCGTCGCCCTTACAGGAAGCTCGTGTGGTTACGGCCGTTATCGGGGGACTGTTGGACACTGTACCCAAATGTTCGGCAGTCATGTGGGCGGCGCGGGTGGTGCGCTCAGCCGAGCACTGGAAGGACGAGTCGCGCAGAGCGTCCGCTCCCTATCCGGACTACCCGTTCTTACTGTGGATCGACATTGCTCCGATCAGAACTGGCGCAGGCATGGAGGCGATCACGATCGGGCTTTCGTCGTACATCGAGCGGGAAATCGAATATGAGGTGGGCCGGCTCGAGCCATCGGACGTGTTGAACAACGTAGCGGGCCTTGCGGTTTACCTCATCGAGCACGGAAACGTGTTGAACGACGGCGATACGATAGGCGGTAGCGAGACTGAACGTATCGAGGTCAAGCACGCGGCCTCGGCGTGCCGTGGCGGGATACCAGTTTTGCAGATTGCCGCGAGGAGCGGAACCCGAGGAGGGCGCAATGATCAATCGTGACAGTCTGAGTGCATATCCATCGCTGCCGCCAATTCTTGGGCATCGAGATGACTCTTCGGGATTGCAGGTTGTTTCGTGCCTAAATAGTTCCGGCGCCGGCCCTGAACAGATGCTTGCTAGCTGCCCAGCGCTGCCCGCGGGGGACAAGACAATGGCAGAAAAGCCTGCTCGAGGAACTGCTAATCAGCGAAAACCGAAAGCGCGTAAATTCTACAGGATCAGCTGGAGTGTCTTTCATGGCTTGGCTGATTTCGAGGTCGAGAATTTGGAGGTGCTCAGTCCGGGTGGTTGGCCGCTTTGTCCTCCCGAGGGACGGCAAGGATTCCCTGCCTATCCAGAAAAGCCACGCGTCGTGATTGGGAAACGAAAGAAGGGTCCTCCACCGAGTGACATCGAGTTGTACCATTCTTATTGGCTCATATCAGATCGCCTCAAGTCGCTGTTCGAGGCCGTCGATCCGTCGGCTTTCGCGTTTCAAGCATGTGATGTGCAGCTTCGCGACGGCTCGC
>JANOKV010000326.1:0-2613 GCA_031419415.1 Hyphomicrobiales bacterium
GATCAAAGCCATCATGGTCGTCCAGATCGATACCGCGTCCGGCGTGGTCAACGACTTGCCAGCCATTCGGCGCGCCATCGATGCAGCCAAGCATCCCGCGTTGCTGATGGTCGATACCGTGGCGTCGCTCGGCTGCATGCCATTCGAGATGGATGCGTGGGGCATCGACGTGGCCATGTCGGGTTCGCAGAAGGGCCTTATGACGCCGCCGGGGATCGCGATCGTCGCCGCCAACGCCAAGGCGAAGGCCGCGCACGCCAAGGCCAACATGCGCACGCACTATTGGGATTGGACGGCGCGCGAGGGGGAAGAGCACTACAACATTTATTGCGGCACGCCGCCAATGCACACGGTTTTCGGCTTGCGCAAGGCGATCGACATGATTTTCGCCGAAGGTCTCGACAACGTGTTTCGACGACATGCGCTGCTGGCTGAGGCGACGCGGCGGGCGGTGGCGCGCTGGGAGGAGGGCCAGGTGCTCGCCATGAACGCGATCGTCCCGGCGGAGCGGTCGAATTCGATCACGAACGTACTGCTGCAGGGCCGCGACCCCAAGCCGTTGCTCGACTTCTGCCGGGAGAAATGTGGCGTCGTCGTCGGCCAAGGCATCGGTCAGCTTTCCGGTAAGGCGATCCGCATTGCGCACATGGGCCACACCAACGCGCCCATGGTGCTCGGCACCTTGTCGGCGATCGAGATCGGCTTGAAGGCGCTGGGCATTCCGCACGGCGCGGGCGGCGTTTCGGCGGCGATCGAGTATCTGGGGACCGAAGTGAAGGCGTGACGCTCCCTTCGTCAACGTCGAGGGCTGAACGGGTACTGCGTGTCTTCTGGAGGGGACTGCGCGATGATCGCAGATAGGCCCTCGCGGAACGTGGGATAGCGCAGCGTGACGCCCAGATCGGCCTTCAGGCGGTGATTGGAAACGCGCTTGGATTCGGCATAGAAGCTGGCGGCCATAGGTGACAGGTTCGCGGTTGCGAAATCGATAGACTGAGGTTCCGGTAGGCCCAGCATGCGGGCGGCGAACACCAGCACGTCTTCCGACGAGGTCGGTTCGTCGTCGGTGACGTTGTAGACGGCATGACGGGTCGGTCCGATCATGGCTGCGGCGACGGCGGTCGCAATGTCGTCGACATGAATGCGATTGAAAACCTGGCCGGGTTTCACGATGCGGCGCGCAGCGCCCGCTTTCAGAGTGTCGACGACGCTTCGGCCAGCACCGTAGATGCCGGGCAGCCGAAAAAGGGTCACGCGTTTGCCCGTTGCCGCTGCGAAGGCAAGCCAGTCCTGCTCGGCCCCACAGCGGCGGCGGCCGCGATCGGAACCCGGAGTGGTGGGAGTGTCTTCGTCGACGGCGCCGCCGGCGTGATCGCCGTAGACGCCCACTGTCGAGAAATACCCGATCCACTCGAGGTGGGGTGCTGCGGAAAGATCCGCGCGATGCCAGCGCAGGGCAGGATCGCCAGTGCTATCGGGGGGGATCGACACCAGCACGTGGGTGGCCGAGGCGAGCGCGGGTGTGAGGGCGGGATTGGGCGCGCTCCCGTCGAACGTGAGCCCGTGCCAGCCACGGGCGGTCAGGGCCGCCGCACCCTCCGGTGAGCGCGAGGTTCCCGTAATGCGCCAGCCGTCGATGGCCAAACGCTGCGCCAGCCGTCTGGCGCTGTAGCCGAGCCCGAAGGCGAACAGGTGGGTCATGCCGCCAGCGCCTCCAACCACTCTCGCGTGTCGCTGTGATCGTCCTCGAGGGGAAGTCGCTGCGCGGCGATGGCTTCCATCTCGGGGCGCGAGCACAGACGACCCAACGCCCAGATTGCGGCGCCGCGGATCAGCGGTGAGCCATCATCCAGCAGCTTTTCGGTGTTCTCCCGATGTGCGGGATCACCAGAGTTGCCGACGGCGATCAGCACGTTGCGCAAGAAGCGCGCACGGCCGGTGCGTTTGACGGGTGTACCGCTGAACCGCGTGCGGAATTGGGCGTCGTCGAGGGTCAGTAATTCGGCGAGGGGTGGGTTGTCGGTCTCGGCGCGCGCGTGAAGGCGGGCCTCGCGACCGGCAATTGCGAACTTGTTCCACGGGCAGACTGCCAGGCAATCATCGCAGCCGTAGATGCGGTTGCCCATCATCGGGCGCAGCGCTGGATCGATGGGTCCTTTGTGCTCGATGGTGAGGTAGGAAATGCAGCGGCGCGGATCGAGACGGTAGGGCGCGGGGAAGGCATCCGTCGGGCAGACATCGAGGCAGCGGCGGCAGGAGCCGCAGGTGTCGTGCGCCGGCGCGTCGGGCTCGAGTTGCGCCGTCGTCAGGATGGCGCCCAGGAACAGCCAGGAGCCATGCGCGCGGGAGACGAGATTGGTGTGGCGGCCTTGCCATCCCAAGCCCGCCAAGGCGGCAATCGGTTTTTCCATGAGGGGTGCGGTATCGACGAAGACTTTCACGTCACCACCCGTGGCGCGCGCGATGCGGTGTGCGAGCAGTTTCAATTTGGGCTTGATGATCTCGTGGTAGTCCTTGCCCTGGGCGTAGACGGATATGGCGCCCCGGTCGGGATGTGCGAGGACGGCGAGCGGATCCCGGTCAGGGGCATAACTGAGACCCAGCATGACGGCG
>JANOKV010000327.1:0-9556 GCA_031419415.1 Hyphomicrobiales bacterium
CGCGCATTGATCGGCCGGATTGCGCCGCCGATCCGCGCCAGGGCATCGAAAAAGTCGTCGTTCTGCACGCCGGGCAGGCAATAGAGCGTGTCGATGCCATTGGCGATCAGCGTCTTCACGACGCTTTCAGCGCAATTCAGCTTAGCGAGATTGGTGGCGGTCATGCGAGGCTCTCTCGAGACACAGGCGCTATCGGCGCGAGGTTGACACGCTTCAGCGGCAATTGGATAGCGTTTCAGGTGGAAATTTTAAGGCTGATTGGTAAGCTGAGCTTGGACGAGCCCCGCAAGATAGTTGGCAAGGTCGGTGAGATCTAGATTGCCGTTGTGCCAAGCCTGATCGGCCGCTCTTAGCGCATCGTAATAGGGCTGGCGATTTTCGCGAACCCGCTCAGGAACAATCTTGTTACCTGGAAGAAGTGCACCGGTACGTGCGCAAAGAATGTAGTAGCACGCCGCCCTTGCCGTGCGACCGTTGCCTTCGACGAAGGGATGTATCCAGCACAAGCGCCATAACGCATAAGCGGCAAGAACTGTTGGATGCGTCACATGCCAGTTCTCGTGGATGAAAGCGAAGTACCTATCCATCAACTCGGGTACTTCCTTAAAGTGGGGAGGAAGGTGGTTCCCGACGTAGATGGGCTCCTCTCGAAAGCGACCACCGAATTGAGCAATGTTGGCAACAGCGACGTGGTTCAGTGCCCAAAGTGTGTATTTGTCGAATGCTGTTGGCCCCTTTGCGATGCCTATTTCGATGCAATTTGTCAGTAGGTCGTACTGACGGATCAAATTTCGCTCTTGTATGCGTGCTGCGAGGACAGGATCCTCGTGTTCTGAAATCACCATAAAAAAAGCCCAACCGATTAGTTGGGCCTCCCTGTGAGGAGATTACTGGTTGTTGACTATGCGGAAGCTCTTAGAAGCGTCTCGCACAGAGTCCTTAGTGATCCGCTCGTCATGCAGGGCGTTACCGTATGCGAAACTAATCCGTTGCTCCGCCAACTGTTCTTCGCTCGCTGGCGATATCCTCGCAGACTCAAGCAGCCGATCCAACTCAGGATGGTTCGGCGCAGGCCCAAGGAACGACTTGCGTGCGGCCATCTCTCTCTCCTGTTCCTTCTTCGTTCGTTACTAGTAGCATGATTTGCCCAAACGCTAACTACTTAAGAATGCATAAGCGCTAAACAACTCTTTCAGGTGTCTATAAAATGAGTCACCTTGAGGGGGCCATGCGACAATATCATGGATCCCAACGCAAATTTAGCGAGCGTGTGGACACAGCCTACTTTTGCCCCCGCGCCGCGATGCGCTCGGCCATGGCGATGAGGCGGTCGGCGCGGTAGACGATGGGGTAGTCGATGAATTTGCCGTCGAGCTGGATCGAGGCCGAACCCGCCTTCTCCGCTTCGGCGAACGCGGCCACCACGCGACGCGACCATTCGACTTCGGCGGCAGACGGCGCCAGCGTCTCGTTCACGATCGGCACCTGATCTGGGTAAATGCACATCTTCCCCTGAAAGCCGAGACCCTTGATGGCGACGACCGACGCCAGAAAACCTTCCGGGTCCTTCAAGTCCACCCACACCGTATCGATCGGCGGCTCGATGCCGCCCGCGCGCGAGGCCAGAACGCATTCGCTACGATAGGGCAGCAGCTCGGCTTCCGAGCGCGTCCACGTGAGATTCATGTCGAGCGTGAAATCACCAGCGCCAAAAGCAATCCGCTTGACGCGCGTGCCGGCTGCGCAAATGGCGCGCACGTTGGCGAGACCCTTGCCTGTCTCGATAATCGGGATGATGTCGAAATGACCCGCCGGCAAACCGCGCTCGCGCTCGAGGTTGGCCACGACCCATTCGGCGGCGCGGATTTCATCGACGGTTTCGAGCTTGGGCAGGATGATGCCGTCGACGCCTTTTTGCACGACCGCCACGATGTCGCCGTAACCCCACTCGGTCGACATGGCATTGACGCGCACATAAGCCAGACCCTTGTGCGGGCGTTGGTAGGCCGCAAGGATGGTCGCCCGTGTTGCGACCTTCTCCGCGATTGGACAGGCATCTTCCAAGTCGAGAATTGTGGCGTCGGCATCCAGTCCGAGCGCTTTTTCAACCCGGCGCGGATGATTTCCCGGTGCGAACAAGAACGAGCGATAGACGGACATGGGGGTCTCCGGCGGCTGAATGCTTGTGTTGACGCCCATGCTTAGGTCACCGCCCGCCACTCGACAAGCCGCTCGGTTCGCCGGTGGTCGCGCCCATGGCGCGGGTGAGGGGCGGCGTCAGGCGAGATTGCCCGGAGGGGCCGCCGACTGGCGTGTCCGAGTGAAGTGGGGGCCGTTCGAATGGTCGGGCGAATGGTCGGGCTTGTCAGGCTGGACGGCTGGGCCTATCCCCGCGTCGAACCGATCGCGTTCGACGGCTCGCGATCAGGCCACACCATGGAGATACGTGCATGAAACTCGCTGGAAAAATCGCCATTGTCACCGGAGCGGGGTCTGGGCTCGGACGCGAGATTGCGACCGTCTATGCTCGCGAAGGAGCCAAGGTCGCCATTGCCGATCTCGATCTGGCGAAAGCGCAAGCCACCGCCGACGCGATCGGAGCCAGCGCCATGGCCGTGCGTATGGACGTCACGTCGGAAGACGAGGTGGACGCTGGTGTCGACGCGGTGGTGAAAACCTGGGGCGGCGTCGATATTCTCGTCAGCAACGCCGGAATCCAGATCGTGCACCCCCTCGAGGACTTCCCCTATGCTGAATGGAAGAAGCTGATGGCGATCCATCTCGACGGCGCATTTCTGACGACGAAGGCCTGTCTGCCGCATATGTATGCGGCCAAGCGTGGCGGCAGCATCATCTACATGGGTTCGGTGCATTCCAAGGAAGCATCCGTGCTCAAAGCGCCCTACGTGGCGGCGAAACACGGGCTGATGGGTCTGGCCAAGGTGGTCGCCAAAGAGGGCGCCAAACATGGTGTGCGCTCCAACGTCATCTGCCCCGGTTTCGTGCGCACGCCGCTGGTCGAAAAACAAATCCCCGAGCAGGCCAAGACCCTCGCAATGTCGGAGGCCGACATCATCGCCAAAATCATGCTGAAAGACACGGTCGATGGACAATTCACGACGCTCGCCGACGTGGCCGAAGTGGCGTTGCTGTTTGCGAGCTTTCCAACCAACGCGCTCACGGGCCAATCCCTCAACGTCAGTCACGGTTGGAGCATGCAGTAGGGAGCTGGGCGCCGTATCTCCGTGTGTCGTCCTCGGGTTCGTCTCGAGAACCCATGGGGCAACGGGGTCCGTGTCGAACAGACTATTTCTTTTTTTCTTCGGCGGGCTTCGTTGCCACGGGTGCAGGTTTCGCGGCTACGGGTGCGGGCTTCGCCACCACGGCGGGGGCCGGCCGGGCCTCTGCTGCCGGCGGGCTGGGGGGACGCACCGCCGACGTGGTCACGGGCGTGGTGGAGCGCGTCACGGTCGGTGACGGCGGAGGATTGGTGCGCATGCGCGCCACATCCGTACCGGTGCTCGGAACAGGCTTGGGTTTGAACACCGTCGTGGGAGTTCCGACTTGGCTCGGTTTGTTCGCGGGATCGGCGCGCACCGGGCCCGGCAGCGGTTTGCGTCCATCGAAGTTGTGGTTGGGATCGCGTTGGGTGGACTCGAGCTGGCGTCGCGCTGGGGGCGTGTTTCTGGGAGCCGGGGCCGCCCCTGCCAGCGGGGGTGTCGCGGGTTTACTGGGCGCACTTTGCGTGCCAGTACGCGCAGCCGCCGCGTTTCTGGCGCGCGCCGCTTCCTCGTTGCGCCTGTTGAGAGCCGCTTGGTCGGCGCGCAGTTTTGCCGCCGCCGCTTCGTTGCGCTGGTTGATTTCAGCCTGTTTGGCGCGCGCAGCGGCTGCCGCCGCATTGGCATCGGGGGTCTGGGCAACCGCGGGAAGCAGCGCCGCATAGAACCCGACACACCCGATAATCCACAACAGCATGTTCTTGCGCATGGCGTTCCCCCGTGCTGCCCGACTGGGCTGTCCCACTGGCATTAACGAGCGACAGGTTACGCGCCATTGCGCAGAGAATGGGGCAGCCGTCAACATTCTGCGCCAGTGTGGCCCGAACGCCACGATCCAGCCAAGGGCCCGTCATACTGGAGAGGGTTCTTCATTCCCGCACCAGAAGCGGTTAAGCTCGTCCTTCCGCTCCACAGCCGCCGGATCGCTGCGCCCCATGTTCACCACCTTCTTCCATGAGCTCAAAGCCGCCAAGGTCCCGGTGACTTTGAAGGAATATCTGACGCTGATGGAGGCCTTGCAGGCCGACCTCGCGGATCAGCGCCTCGAACATTTCTACTATTTGTCGCGCGCCACGCTGGTGAAGGACGAAAAGCACCTCGACAAGTTCGATCAGGTGTTCGGTCACGTCTTCAAAGGCCTCGAGCTGATGAGCGACGCCGCCGAAGTCGAGATTCCCGAAGAATGGTTGCGCGCGGTCACCCAGCTCTACCTCAGCGACGAGGAGAAGAAAAAAATCGAGGCGCTGGGCGGCTGGGACAAGATCATGGAGGAGCTGAAGAAACGCCTCGCCGAGCAGAAGGGCCGCCATCAGGGGGGGAGCAAGTGGATCGGCACCGCCGGCACGTCCCCGTTCGGCGCTGATGGCTACAACCCGGCAGGGGTCCGCATCGGGCAAAAAGAGAACAAGAATTTCCGCGCCGTCAAAGTCTGGGACAAGCGCGAGTTCAAAGATCTCGACGACACCGTCGAACTCGGCACGCGTAACATCAAGGTCGCCCTGCGCCGCCTGCGCAAGTTCGCGCGCGAGGGGGCTGCCGAAGAATTGGATCTCGACGGCACCATTCGCGGCACGGCGCAGAAGGGCTGGCTCGACATCCACATGCGGCCCGAGCGTCGCAACACGATCAAGGTTTTGATGTTCTTCGATATCGGCGGCTCGATGGACTGGCACATCAAGCTCGCCGAGGAGCTGTTTTCGGCGTCACGCACGGAATTCAAGCACCTGCAGCATTTCTATTTCCACAACTGCCTCTATGAGTTCGTGTGGAAGGACAACAAGCGCCGTTGGACTGAGAAGACGCCAACGTGGGACGTGCTGCACAAGTACCCCTCCGACTATCGCGTCGTTTTCGTGGGCGATGCCTCGATGAGCCCTTACGAGATCACCGTGCCGGGCGGCTCCGTCGAGCACATGAACGAGGAGCCGGGTTCCGCATGGTTGAAACGCGTCACCGGCATCTACGAGCACTGCGTGTGGCTCAACCCCGTGCCGCAAGACCACTGGGGTTGGACGCCGTCTATCAAAATCGTGCAGGACACGATGGAAAACCGCATGTATCCGTTGACGATCGGCGGGCTCGATTTGGCGATGAAGGAATTGATGCGGTAGGGGTCGTAGACCCTACCTGCGCGACCGACTGTTTCCCTACGGTTGCATCTCGCGCACTGCTGCCGCGATCATCAACAGGGTGCCGATAGTCGAGGAGGAGGCCCCCGCGTGGCAAAATTGAACGTAAACGGGAAGGCGCTCGACCTCGAGGTCGATGGTGAAACGCCGCTGCTGTGGGCCTTGCGCGAGCAAGCGGGTCTTACGGGGACGAAGTATGGCTGCGGCGTGGCGCAATGCGGGGCCTGTTCGGTGCACATCAACGGCGAGGTGATGCGCTCCTGTTCGATCTCGGTCGCATCCTTGAAGCCGACCGACAGAATCGTGACAATCGAAGGCTTGGCCCCCAACGCCAGCCACGCCGTGCAAAAAGCGTGGGCTGCGATCGACGTGCCGCAATGTGGTTATTGCCAGTCCGGCCAGCTCATGGCTGCGGCCGCCCTTCTCACCAAAAAACCCAACCCCACGGATGCCGATATCGACGAGGCCATGACAAACATCTGCCGGTGTGGAACCTACCAGCGCATTCGCGCCGCCATCCATCTCGCAGCCAATGAGCTCGCACAAGCGGGCGGAAAAAAAGGCTGACAAACGCCCGCGCTTGCCGCCTGCTTCGACCCCCTTAACGATGCATACTCGATTTGCTGATCTGATCGGCCGGATTGCCCTGTAGGTTTCCAGGCTCCGACCAGAGCCCTACGACTGGCTCACAGAATGCGTAATTCGCGATTAATTTCGTGTGCTGATTCGGGACGCGCCGTCAGCCCCGCCGTCCCGTCAAGGCAGGCTTCGACGTGCCCGCTGTCGTGGATATTGAACAGGATGCCTCGCCCGTTTCGGGTGCTCGCGATAGCCGTCCTACTTCCACTTCTTGCTTCGACGGCGCATGCGGACGTCGCCTACCAGGAGCGAACCGAGAAGTTCGACATTCAGGTCTACGGCAACACGGCGATGGCCATACGCGAAGCCATTCGTCTCAAGCGGCCGGCGAGCTTCGACGAGCACACGATCGGCACGACCATGAGCACGATGAACTGGTCGCGACGGGCAAAAGTATCTCGCGGTGAATGCAGACTTGAGAAAATCGAAGTCCAACTTTCGATCGTCATCACTGTGCCGGCATGGCCGGGGCGCACCTTGGCTCCCCCCGAACAGCAGCGGCATTGGGACTGCGTCGAGCGCACGGTCACCGTTCACGAACACCGGCATGCGGAAATTTGGCGTGAGACAGCGCAGCAAATCGATCGCGCAATGCTGATGCACACCCAACCAATGTCGTGCAGTGAATTGGATCAGAACCTCGCCCGAACCTATAAGGACATACATAACCGGGGCAAACAGCGGCAGGCGGCCTTCGATGCGGAGGAAAGAACCAATGGGCGCTATGAAAAATGTCTGCCCGTGCGCAAGAACCCCACGACGGCCGAGATGAAGTCACGTCGGACGGAACGACACATTGAGCCAACGAATGTCCGCCAGCGTCTCGAGGCAGCTGACGCGCCACCCCTACAAGACCCACCGAACAGCCCTGCTACGGAGCCTCGAGCCGATCCTGGTGTGGGTCTTGAAAGCGCGATAGGCGCCATCGCCTGGATGCTTGCCGTGATCGGCATCTTCGTCGCCGGTTACCTGGGTGTGATGTGGGCGGCCCTGCGGTTCAAAACCAGTGATGGGGCAGACGATGAGGTCGATGCCATGGCAGAGACGGGCTATTCAGAGACGCCTGCGGCGACGGGTCCGTTGCCTCTCGTGGGCGATCGCCTCACGGCCCGTCAATCCGTGATCGCAGTGCGGACGGGTTCCCCGAGTCGCGGCACGTTCGGGCTGCGAAAGAACTGACGCTCCGCTGCCCGCATCGACGGGATCATTGCGGCGACGGTCACATCATCCGCCCACCATCTCGACACTCACTGGAAACAGCGCCGCCAGATCGTCCACTTGCATGATGTGGTAGACGGAGAAGCGATAGGCATCGCCCGCCGTCAACTCGGGTGGGGTGAAGGGGAAGGCCAGGTTTCCCGCCGTCGAAATACGACCTGGAAACGGGGCATGCAGCAGGTACTGTTTGCAGGTGGCGGCCACGGCGCGCGCCTCGTCCTCGTCCTCGCCGATGCACTCGACGATGACGCCGACGTCTTCGGGCGGCTGCGATACCGGCTGCATGCCAACGACGCCCTTGCCGTAGAAGCGGAAGATCATGCGGTAGGGGTTCTTCGGGTTGGGTGGCACCAGCTCGCGCACCTGCGCTTCGACGGCGGCGGCAATCTCGTCCGACTTCTCGATGAAAACGGGATCCGTAGAGCCCGCGACCATGATGGCGCGTGAGCCAACCCGTGTCGCGCCCTCGATCTTGACCGAGAACTGCTTGGCCGGCGCCCAACGACCGCCTGATACGCGGCAGCGGCGCTCGTCGACGGCCTCGAACTTGGATTGCTCCAGATGGAGCACGCCTTCGGGCTCGGCGACCGACAGCGGGTCGGCCTGTTCGTAGAGGCCGTGGGCTGCGACCGACATGGGCGTGGCGCGGCGAATAGGGTTCATGCTTTCCAGCACGAAGCTGTCGCGATCGAGCGTGCCGACCATCGCGTCGCGCCCGCCGCCCTCGCAACATAGCGACGCGCACTCGATGATCTTGGCCATCTGCAACGCCGGCCCGAGCGGAAAGCCCAGTCGCGCCGGCAGGCTCGCGTAGATCGCAGTATCGCAGGCGCGCCCCGCGATGATGACGTCGGCGCCCGTATCGATCGCGCGCACGAAGGCTTCCGTGCCGGCTTGGCCGACGATGCAGGCGGCCCCGTCGACATCGTCATCGGTGAGCGCGGGGATCGGCCCGATCGAGCGCACCTGTCCGGCGCGCGCTTTCGCCTTGATCACGTCGCGGGGCATTTCCGAGCGAATGGTGGCGAGCTTGAAGGTGAGCTTCTGCTCGCGCGCGATCTCGCGAATGATCTCGAGGGTTTGCTCGAGGTGCGTATCGCCGCCCGCCGTACCGGCCGTTCCGATCACCAATGGAACCTTCGCCGCGAGCGCCCCCGTCAGCACCAATTGCAGGTCGCGCTTGGTCGAGCGCCGTGCGGTGGCGAGTTTGCCCGCACCCAGATAATAGGGCCCCGGATCCACCGAGCCCATGTCGGCGCCGATCAGATGCAGGTCGCGTTCGAGCCCGGCGCGGAACGGCTTTTCCGGAATGCCATAGCCGAGCTGACCCGACGCGGACATGATGCGCAACGGTCCGCCTTCCTTTTCCCACTTCGCAATGACGCGTTCGAAGTTACTCATATCTCGACATCCAGCATGGGGCGATGTTGTTGGGCGCCATAGACGTCCGTGTCACCGGGCGTGCCCGCGATGATGCGGCGCGGCAGCACGATTTTGATGGCGTTGGCGGCCGGATAGGGGATTACCTCGGCGTCGGCGACGCCATAGCGCTGCGCGATCACGGCAGCCTTGAGACTGGCCGCGCCGAGTGCGCGCTCGTAAAGCTCCCGGTTGTCGAACATCAGATCGATCGTGACCTCCGTCGGCCCCGCATTCTTCGACCGTATGACGCGGGCCGCGTCTCGCAAGCGCATGGGGTGCTCCCGGGTAAGTGTTACGTTGGAGTGTAGGTGACGGGCGAGCCAGAGAGCAAACAGAATGGCGGCGGTGCGTTCGCGGTCGACGCGATTGCGCTTGCCTGGGGTGAGGGCTCTGCGCAGATTGGCCGTTCCACGCTGGATGGCCACTCACCCGAAAGCCCCTGCCCGTGCCGAGCCTCGCTCCTGCCCTCTCACGCGGCCTGCCCTTCTACTATGGTTGGGTCATTATTGCGGTCGCGTTCGTCACGTTGGGGATGGGTGCCGGCGTGCGGGCGACGTTTTCGCTGCTGTTTCCGCCGATCATCGCTGAATTCGGCTGGGAACGGGGTTTGACGGCATCGGTGTTCTCGGTCGGCTTCATCTTGTCGGCGGTCACCTATCCGCTGATCGGCATCGCCATCGATCGATACGGACCCCAGCGCGTGCTCTCCACGGGCGCGTTCGTGGTGGCCATAGGTTTCGTGCTGACCACGATTTCGTCGACACCGCTCCATTTCTATCTGACGCTCGGCATACTCGTCATCGGCGCCAGCTCGAGCTTCGCCTACAACGGCCACTTCATTTTTCTACCGAGCTGGTTCGAGCGCCGGCG
>JANOKV010000328.1:0-4936 GCA_031419415.1 Hyphomicrobiales bacterium
CGAGCATTTCGACTATGCGGCCGATGGGCGGCTGCGCAATGCGAGCCTGCTCGATTACCGCATGCCGACGGCGCTCGACGTTCCCGCCATCGAATGTGTGATCCTCGAAGTGCCGGTGCCGGGCGTGCCCTACGGCCTGCGGGGCGTCGGCGAGATGCCGATCGTGCCGGTGGCGGCCGCTGTTGGCAACGCCATCCGCCGCGCTGTCGGCGTGCGCGTGACGCAGATGCCGATGACGCCCGAACGCGTGCTGCGTGCGATAAAGGGAATGACATTCGGGAGGATCGCATGAGAGACTGGCTCGTTACAGCTGCGGCTGCAAAAGACGCCCCCATTCCAGCCGGCCGCCGCTCCGCCGAGCTCATGCGCCACGGATCGATGACGCTGCGCTATTACGCGCCCGACGGCGTCGATCCGCAGACCCCACACAATCAGGACGAGATCTACATCGTCCACACGGGTCGCGGCGTCGTGCTGTCGGGCCCGACCGAAGGCAGCCTCGAGCGCAAACCGTGCGGTCCGGGCGACGCGATCTTCGTGCCCGCCGCCCATGTCCATCGGTTCGAGGAATTCACCCCCGATTTCGCTACCTGGGTGGTCTTTTGGGGACCGACGGGCGGCGAAACAGAATGACGAGTGCTCATAGCCGGTGCGTGCAGCACCCTTGCGAGGCTGGCGGCCGAACAGAGCCCGCCTCGACGCATCGTTGCGCCTGACGTGCGGCCGCATTACACCCCACGAAACCTCAATGGAAACTTCGGAGACAGCGACACGATGCCAGAAATTGCGCAACCGACGCTCGATGTCCGCTCGGCCGTAGTCGAACGCAAGTCCGTGCGCGGCTTCAAGCCCGATCCGGTGTCGCTCGATCTCGTGATGCGCCTTCTCGACGAGGCCGCGCGCGCGCCGTCGGGCACTAACACCCAACCCTGGCGTGTGCACGTGGCGATCGGCGCGGCACGCGAGCGGTTGTCGCGCGACGTGACCGCGGTCGCCCAGAGCGAACCCCAGGCGCACGAATACCAGTACAGCCCCGATCCGCTGCCGGAGCCGTGGTTATCGCGCCGCCGCAAGGTCGGCTTCGATCTCTACGGACTGGCAGGCATCGCGCGCAACGACACGGAGGGCCGCAAACGCCAATCGCTCGCCAACTACACCTTCTTCGGGGCGCCGGTCGGCCTGTTCTTCACCATGGATCGTCGGTTCCAGTACGGTTCGTGGCTGGATTTGGGCATGTTCATGCAGAACGTCATGGTGCTCGCACGCGGTTACGATCTGGAAACGTGTCCGCAGGCCGCCTGGATCTACTACGGCCCGACCGTACACCGCTCCCTCGGCATCCCCGATGATGAAATTCTGGTCTCCGGCATGGCGCTCGGCCATCCTGACTGGTCGGTCGTCGTCAATAGCCTGGAGACGGAGCGGGTGCCCGCCCATGAATTCGCGACCGTCCACGCGGAGTAGCGGCGTTGATCGCAGCGGAGCGACCCCCGACGACCACCTTCCTTGCGCTCATCGTCGGGCTCGCGTTCCTCATGAACACGGTGGGGCGCGGGGTCACGGAGACCTTTGCCGTATTTTTGTTGCCAGTGCAGCAGGGGCTCGGGGCCACGCGCGCCGAGATGACCGCGACCTACGCCATCTTCGCCATGAGTTATGCGGCGTCAGCCCCGTTCGTCGGCCAGCTCATCGATCGGGTCGGCGTGCGCGTCGCCTATGTTTCGGGGCTCGTTATCCTGGGCGCGGGCTACACGTTGGCAGGGTCGGTCACGGTTCCTTGGGAGTATTATCTCGCCGCCGGTTTGTGCGGTGGCGTGGGTTCGGCTGCGCTGGGCATGATCGTCGCCTCGAGCATCCTCGCGCGCTGGTTCACGCAGCGCATGGGCTCGATCATATCTTTGCCCTATGCCGCAGTCGGCGCCGGCATGCTCATCGTGCCGCCCCTCACGCAGGTGCTGCTCGATGCATGGGGGTGGCGCACGGCGCACCACGTCCTGGGCATGTCCGTTCTGGCCCTCGCTCCGATCGTGCTGGTGCTCCCGCTCGGTCGCATGACACGTGGGTCCCAAGATTGGCGCGCCGTCAGAGCGGCATCGGCCGCCAATACCGTCCGCCTCTGGCCCATCAGCGCCGCCTTGCGCACGAGCGCATTCTGGGGTCTGGCGTGGGCCTATTTCTGGACTTCGGTGGCGGCCTACAGTGTGTTGCCGCAGTCCGTCGCCTACCTCATCGAATCGGGGTTCAATCCACTATTGGCCGCCAGTGCGTTCGGCCTGACCGGAGCGCTTTCGGTGATCGGCATCATCTCGGTCGGCCAAGCCTCCGATCGCTTCGGACGCCTCCCGACGGTGACGGTGTCCTATGTGTTTTCGATCATCGGGGCGCTGTCGCTGTTGCTGATCGCCCTTTGGCCGAGCCTGTTGCTCGTCTACGGCTTCGTTCTTTTCTTCGGATTGATGCAGGGCGCGCGCGGACCGATCATCGTCGCGCTTCTGTCCAAGCTGTTCCAGGGCGGAGCCGTGGGCGGCATTTTCGGCACGCTGTCGATCGCCATGGGCCTCGGCCAGGCTGCAGGCTCGTTCGTTTCGGGCCTACTGCAACAGTGGACGGGGGCTTATGCGGCCTCGTTCCTATTAGGCATCCTGGGGTCGACGCTCGCCTTGGGCGCTTTTTGGCTGGTGCCGAGCCTCCGGCACGAACGGATCCCCAAACCACCGGCCGCCGCGCAGGTTTGACGCCATGCGCGACAGGCGATCGGTCATACCGCTGTGATCACCGCGCCATCAGCATCGGCACGGTGCTATGCGCCAACAAGTGGCTCGTCGCGCCACCGAAGATCATCTGGCGTAACCGGCTCTGCGTGTAGGCGCCTTTGACGATCAAATCACAGCCGAGCTTCTTGGCCTCGTTCAGCAGCACCTCGCCGGGTTTCTTGCCACCGTTGCCCATCGTGACCTCTCGCGCCTCGATGCCATTGGCAATGAGCCAGTCTCGAGCCTGTGCGCCGCTCGGGCCTGGCACCGTCAGACCTTCGATCGTCAGAATCGTGACGACCTTGGCTTGGCGCAGAACCGGCATCGCAAACGACGTGGCGCTGGCCTGCTCGGTGGAGCAATTCCAAGACACCAGGATATTTTCGCCGAGCACGGTCGGGGCTTCGGGTGGCGTCACCAACACAGGTTGGCCGCTGTCGAACAGCGCGCTTTCAAACGTCGTCATGCGTGGACCGGCGCCAGAGCTCAAAGGCCGACCGATGACGGCGATGTCATAGACGCGGGCGAGGCTGCCCAGACCCGCATCGTCGATCGAGGGGCCAGCCTTCCAGCGAAACCGTGGGCTGCCGGGCGCAGCGCAGTGGTCCTCGAAGGCGCGCCGGGCTTTGGCGACGAACTCGGCGTCGTTCCAATCGGCTGGCGGAAACGTTACGGCGACAATTGGATCAGGCGCCACGATCTCCACGTGGATCGGACGCAAGGCAACCCCTTCGAGCGCACCATCCACACGCTTCGCCAGAAGGCTGGCGGCGGCGAGGACGGACCGCGTCGATTCACTTTGGTCGACAGGGACGAGGATGGATTTCATGGCACTGCTCCCGGAGTGACGGAGACGGTCTGGGACGATTGGCTCGCCTCTCGATTCGATGATCGTAGCACGCGCGGCGGGATGTCGCATCCAGAACTCGCGATACCGTTGATTGCTGATGCACGTCATCGGCAGGATTGTGGCCGCCTGGAGATTTCTGCGGTTAGAACCGCCACAACAGGCCAATCGTCCCGTAGCCCCCGATGCCGGCGTCACGATCGCCCGACACGCCGCCGGAGATCGACAGCTCACCGAGGTTGGACTCGACCCGAACGAAGGTTCCCATCCGACCCGCGTCGTAGTTGATGTTGCCGATAATTGCGCCTTCCACACCGACAGACCACGCTGGATGCAGTCGATATCCCGCACGAAAGCGGGCATTGTGCGCACCAAACGGCTGCGACCAAGCGGTCTCGGTTTGTACGAAGGCCCAGTCTCCGAGGCTGAGCCACGTCTCCAGCGCCACCTTGAAACCGAGCCGTTCGCCCCGGACGGCGTTTTCGACGTCCACCGGCAGAATCATGTGGTCCTCGAGCGTGCCGCCCGCGAAGATTTTCACGATCCATGGACCGAACGCCTGTTGCCACCCGAGCAGGATATCCGCCGTCGCCTGTTGGCCCTCGAACGGGACCGTGTGGCGACGGGCGCCATCCCAACGTCGGCTCGCGTAGCGATAGGCGCCGTAGGTCGCCGCGCTTCGCAACCGCGGCCCGTTGAAGCGAATGTCACCGAAGGGCGCCACCGTCGTACCGGAGTAGATTGACCAAGCATGCAGCCCGACGTCGGCGCCGCCATAGACTTCCTGTCCCGGAACGACCCTCGGACTGAGCCAGTCCGGCGATCCCGACGTCGTGTACTCGACGTCGTCGTCGTCATCCTCGTCGTTGGACGCGAGCGCCTGTTGCGCGCCTAGCGCACACCACACTGCCGCAACGAGACCACTCGACTTCCAGTAGGCCACCAGACGCCCCACACGCCACGAAAGCGAGCCGTCCACGCGCCCGCCCTCTCCACTCGCGAATCATCGAGCGGGCAGACGGCGGCGTCAAATGTAATTTGATAGATGATAACAGATCAGGCCGGCTGGACCTTGGGGATGTCGCAGAAGCGGATCAACCGGCGCTGGGTTTCATCCCACAGAGCCAGGCGTGCGCATTTGAAACTCTCGAACAGCGCCAGCTTGGTCACCGGTATTTCCGTCGGAATCGTGCTCAGACACTCCTGCAGCCGGTAGTTGGGCACCATGCTGTTCAGGTGATGCAGGTGGTGCAAGCCGATGTTGCCGGTGAACCAGTTGAGAACTCTGGGCAGGTCATAATGCGAGCTGCCGTGGATCGCCGACATCTGAAAATCC
>JANOKV010000329.1:0-10837 GCA_031419415.1 Hyphomicrobiales bacterium
CTCAAAATCCGCGTGAGCCTCGATCACTACACGGCCGAGTTGCACGAGGCCGAGCGCGGTCCCAAAACCTTCCAGCGCACACTCGTTGGTCTGGATTGGTTGGCGGCCAACGGTTTTGCGCTGGCCATTGCGGGCCGCACGTGCTGGCACGAACTCGACGGTGAATCCCGCGAGGGCTACCGGGCACTCATCGTGGCGCGCGGCTGGCCGATCGACGTCGAAGACCCCAAGAGCTTGATGCTGCTTCCCGAAATGGACGGTCGCGACGACGTGCCGGAGATTTCCACGGCCTGTTGGGAGATCCTGGGCAAACGGCCTCAGGATCAGATGTGCGCCTCGAGCCGGATGATCGTGAAGCGCAAAGGCGCGAGCGCGCCCACTGTGCTGCCCTGCACGTTGCTGCCTTACGACCAAGCCTTCGAAATGGGGCCCACGTTCAAGGCTGCGGCTGCGGCCAATACCGCCATGTTCGACAACGGCGACATTAAATTGTGCCACCCCAATTGCGCCAAGTTCTGTGTGCTCGGCGGCGGCAGTTGTTCGTGACGAACGCCCACGCTTTCGATGTGGAGGGCCTTTAAAGCCAATGACCGACGTGTCGCGTCAACAACGCCGCAGGGAAGCCCGCAAACAAGGCAAACTCGGCTCCCGGTTGCTCACCACAGGCCTGCCCATCGAGCCGCCAAAAGCCGACGTCTTGGCGGTTGCCCGAGTGGTCGCGATGAAATTCGCCGAACCAGCCAATGCGGCGCGCGCCAGTGAGGCCGCCAGATTGGCGCACACACTCTGCGAGACGTCGTTACGCGCCAGACCGTCAAGCGCCACGATCGCCTGCCGCGAGGGGTGCAGCTACTGTTGCTATCAGTTCGTGGGAGCCGTCGCGCCAGAAGTGTTTCTGTTGGCCAGCGCCCTTCGCGCCTGCCGCGATCCAGGTTTCGACACGGCCTCGGTGATCGACCGGTGTGCCCCGTTGAAGGGATTGGCCGCGAAAGATCGCGTGGGGCTCAAACTTCCCTGTCCGGTACTCGTCGAGGGTCGCTGCGGCGCTTATGCGGCTCGGCCGCTGGTGTGCCGGCAAACGACGTCCTTCGACCTCGACGGATGTATCGAGGAATTCGAAGGGAAGAATATGGAGGCGCAGATCGAGGTCTCCTCGGCGCACCTTTCACACGCGGGGACCGCTCATGTCGTGCTGTTGGGTGCGATTTGCGCAGCCGGTTTGTCAGATACGGCGTTCGAGTTGTCCGAAGCCCTCGCAATCGCCATGGCGGATGTCGATGCCGAACGGCGCTGGCTTGCCGGAGAGCCGGTATTCAGTGCTCTGACCTGTACGGTTCCCGTGCCCCCACGGGTAAATTTCGTCGCGCAGCAGATCGCCGAAGCCCTCGCGTGAGCGCCCAGGCGATTGCATTGAAATCGCACGGTTATCCAGCCTTACTCACAGCAGCCTTTCGCTACGCTTGCCGCCACCACCGCGCGGGTCTATCGCAAGGGTATGATAAGCGGATCTCAATGCAAAACTCGGGAACGGTCTCGACACGATGCTCGACGCCCGAGGTCGGGGCGATCGACGATCGATAACGGTGCCCGGTGATGCCCTCGCGGATGACAGAACGGCTGCGCATCGGCAAAGTCCGGATGGCCGGTCCATGGCGCAGCGCGCTGGCCGGATGGAGCCTGTTGCCGTCAGCGATCAATCACCTCGCCTTGATCCCCAACGATCTCTTTACGCCCGACCCGAGTTTTCTGCGTGAGGTCTCCCAAGGTCTATTCGGTCTCGGCGGCAGGGCCGTCACGATCGGCAGCGCCTCCCCGTTTGCTCTGACGCAGGCAGAGCCGCACTGGCAGGAAGAATTGCACGGCTTCTCGTGGCTCGGGCATTTGCGCGCCGACGGCAGCCCCGAAGCCATCCGTGTCGCGCGCCGATTGGTTGGCGATTGGATCGGTCGCCATCGCAGCGGCAACGGTTTGGTGGGGCGGCCGGTCGTGCTGGCCAACCGCATTACGTCGTGGCTGGTCAACGCCGCGCTGTTACTCGACGAAGCGGAGCCCGCCTACTACCGCAGCGTCCTGCGCAGTTTGGGGGGGCAAATCCGCCGGCTCGATGCGTTGCGCCACGACACCGCTCCCGGCCTCGACCGCGCCGTCTGCGCCATCGCGCTGGTGAAGGCAGCCCTGTCGATCGGCGCTGGTACGCGACACGTCACGCGGCTGGAAGGCGAGCTGCTGGCCGAACTCGGCCGCCAAATCGGACCTGAGGGCGGCCACATCAGCCGCAATCCGGCTGACGGATTGGAACTCCTCGTGCATCTCTTGCCCTTGCGTGGCTTGTATCGCGCCATCGGTCGGGAGCCGCAGTCCTTGGCGGACCTCGTCGACCGAATGTTTCGGTTTCTGGATCACATGCGGCTCGGCGACGGCACGCTTGCCCGGTTCAATGGCATGGGACAGAACCGCAATGACAAGCTCAGCGCCGTGCTTGCGCTTGATCGCGGCCAAGGAACTCCCGACATCGAGGCTATCGCGGGCAGCTATGCGCGCCTGCGCGGCGGCGACACCATCCTCGTCGTCGATGTGGGTCGCCCACCACCGCTCGAATATGCTTCGGCGGCACATGCGGGCTGCCTATCGTTCGAGATGAGCGCGGGACCCCACTGCATTTTGCGCAATTGCGGTGCCCCAGGCGCGGGCTTTCGCAATGACAACCACGCCGCGCGATCGACAGCCAGCCACAACACCCTGGCGCTGGATGCCAAATCATCGTCGCATCTCGTGGAGACCCCTGCGCTCGAGCAACTTCTCGGGGGGCGACCGCTGCGCGGGCCGAGTGAGGTGAAGGCGACCATTCTTGCGAACGACACACATACGAGCCTCCAAGCCCAGCACGACGGCTACGTCCCCGACACGGCCGTCCTGCACGAGCGTCGCCTGATCCTCTCCCGGGACGGTCGTCGCCTCGAGGGCGTCGATCGATTGGGGGGGCAATCGGGTGTGTTGCGGTTGCCCGTCGACTTGCCGTTCGCGATCCATTTCCACCTCGGCTCCGATGTGGACGTGCGAGCCGACCCTGACGGGCAGGCGGCGATGTTGACTATGGAGGCCTTCGTTCTGCCCTGGCGTTTCGACGTGACAGGCGCTCGTCTCTCGATCGAATCCAGTACCGACTGGGCCGGCGTTACGGGGCCAACGCCTGGCCGGCAAATCGTTTTGCGCGCGACCTGTCCTGGAGAACTGACGGTGTCATGGTCGCTGACAGCGGTCGATGCGGCAGGCAATGGTCGCATCGACGAGGCCGCGCCCGGCAACACACCGGTTTCGTCGATCGATGAGTCGTGCTAACCGCGCTCGCAATCGCCCGCATGCCCCGCGTCGCACAGGAGTTCACTCGTGACCGCTGAACCCAACCGCATTCGCCGCGCTCTGCTCTCGGTCTCCGACAAGACGGGGATCGTCGAGCTGGCCCGCGCCCTCGCCGCTCAGGGCGTCGAACTGGTGTCGACCGGCGGGACGGCGCTGGCGCTAAAACAGGCGGGCCTCGCCGTCAAAGACGTGTCGGAGCACACGGGCTTTCCGGAAATGATGGATGGCCGCCTCAAGACCTTACATCCCAAGGTGCACGGTGGGCTGCTCGCCGTGCGCGGCAATGCCGAGCACGAGGCGGCGGCCCACGACCACGCGATCGCGCCGATCGACCTGCTGGTGGTCAATCTCTATCCGTTCGAAGCAACGGTCGCCAAAGGTGCGCCCTACGCCGCGTGCGTCGAGAACATCGACATCGGTGGCCCGGCTATGATTCGTGCCGCCGCCAAAAACCACAGCGCCGTCACCGTCGTCGTCGATCCTGCCGACTACGGTCGCGTGCTCGACGCCATGGGCGCGAATAGAGGCGGCACCACACCCCTGCTGCGTCGCGATCTAGCGCAAAAGGCCTTTGCGCGCACAGCCGCCTACGATGGGGCAATCTCGAATTGGCTCGGCGCGGTCGTCGAGGACCCGCAGGAGGCTGCGCCTGCCGCGTTCCCGCGCACGTTCACCGTGCAGGTGCGCAAGGCACAAAACCTGCGCTACGGCGAAAATCCGCATCAAACCGGCGCGTTTTACGTGTCCGACGGCGCACCGCAGGGTTCCATCGCCACCGCGCGTCAAGTGCAGGGCAAAGAATTGTCCTACAACAACATCGCCGATACGGACGCCGCACTGGAGTGCGTCGCAGCGTTTCGCGACCGCCCGACCTGCGTCATCGTCAAGCACGCTAATCCCTGCGGTGTCGCGGTCGCCGACACGCTCGCCGCCGCTTATGATCGCGCTTTCCGTACCGATCCCGAGTCAGCGTTTGGCGGCATCATCGCCGTCAATCATGAACTCGACGCGGCCACGGCATCGGCCATCGTCGATCGACAGTTCGTCGAAGTCATCGTCGCGCCGTCCGCAACGGCCGAAGCCGAGGCGGCAATCGCGGCCAAGAAGAACGTGCGCCTGCTCCTGACGGGCGTTGCAACGTCGGCAAGCGTGCCGCGTTTCGACTGGAAAAAAGTCACCGGTGGCTTGCTGGTGCAAGACGCTGATACCGCGCTCTATGCAGATTTGAAAGTCGTCACCAAACGTCAACCGACCGCGACCGAGATGGCCGACATGACGTTTGCCTGGACGGTCGCGAAGTACGTCAAGTCGAACGCCATCGTCTACGCGCGCGATGGCGCAACGATCGGCGTCGGCGCCGGACAGATGAGCCGCGTGAACTCGTCGCGCATCGCCGTCATCAAGGCGGAGTTGGCTGGGCTCGATGTGGCGGGTTCCGTGGTCGCATCGGACGCCTTCTTTCCCTTTGCCGATGGCCTCGTCTCGGCTGCCGAAGCGGGCGCGACGGCCGTCATTCAGCCCGGCGGCTCGATGCGCGATGGTGAAGTGATCGAAGCCGCCGATGCGCGCGGCCTCGCCATGGTGTTTACCGGCATGCGGCATTTCCGGCACTGATCCGAACGCGCCTGCCCGCACCGTCGCTCGACGCCCCTTCCAAAGGTTCTCGCCGTGCCCCCTCTCGAACACCTCGATCCAGCCAACTATCTCCGGGTCCCATGGAAGAATGGGCGCGGCGTCCTCGTCGACATCGCCCGGCAGGGAGACGGTTGGGACGGTGCGGGCTTGATCTGGCACTACGGGCGGACCGCGATTATCGAACCGGGGCCGTTTTCGGATTTGTCGGGCTATGAACGATTGCAAGTCGTGATCAAAGGCCAAGGCCTCGTGCTCGTCACGCCCGCGGGCGACATCGATCTACGCGAGCCGTTTCGGCCACAACGCTACGATGGCGGCACACCGATCGTCACTCGGCTGGAACGGGGCCCTGTCGAGGTTGCCAATCTGATTGCCGACAGGCGCAAGGTCGAGATTGACCTGCGCGTCGCCTCGAGCGGGGACGTGATCGCCTGCCGCCCGGGCGAGCACATCGTGCATGCGGCCGCCGAAACGGCCTGCGTGACGATTTTGTACGAAACCTGCCCCCTGCGCGAAGATCATGCCGTCCGCTTTCGGTGCGCCACGGAAAACGACATCCAGGTGGGATCGGGGCGCGTTCTGATCGCTTCCGTTTACCCTTTGGGCGCGTGAGGGGTTGCGCGCGGCAATACCCAGCGAGCCGACGGTGGTGGTAGGGTCGCCAATCGATTCACCTCGCGGCGATGTGGCGGGTGCGGAGCGGCTGGTCCACCGCTAGAATTCAATGAACGCTCGTCGCGAGACGACCGTCTCGGTGGGCTACGCAGGAAAGATGAGGAGCGCGACATGACCGGTGCACAACAAGCGATTGCCCGTGATGATGCGGCGGCAACGCTCGAGTACGACGTCATCGTCATCGGCGCTGGAATTTCAGGGCTCTATCAGCTTTACCGCGCGAGGGAGCTGGGCCTGAGAGTACGCGTTCTCGAGGCTGGCACCGGTGTCGGCGGCACCTGGTACTGGAACCGCTACCCGGGCGCACGCTTCGATTCGGAGAGCTACTCCTATGCCTATTCCTTCTCGAAGGAACTGCTGGCGGAATGGGACTGGTCCGAGCACTTTTCGGCTCAACCCGAGACGCTGCGCTATCTCAACTATGTGGCCGACAAGTTCGACCTGCGTCGCGACATCGAATTTCGGGCCCGCGTGGCCGCAGCCCACTACAGAGACGAGACCCGAAGCTGGGATGTGACGCTCCAGGATGGCCGAAAAGTGACCTCGCGCTTTCTCATCACAGCCGTCGGACCCCTGTCCGCGCCCACGATGCCCCGCGTCCAAGGTGTGGACACCTTCAAGGGCCAGTCGTTCCACACGGCGCAGTGGCCCCATGAGCCGGTGCGCTTCGAGGGCAAGCGCGTGGCGGTGATCGGCACTGGCGCCACCGGCGTGCAGACAATTGCCGAGGTCGCCAAAACGGCCGGGCATTTGACCGTGTTCCAGCGCACGCCCAACTGGTGCAAACCTCTGCACAACGCGAAAATCGATGCCGAAACGCAGGCAAAGATCAAGGCAGGCTACCCCGAAATGTTCAAGCGCTGCCGGGAAACATTCGCATGTTTTCTGCACACACCCGATCCGCGCAGCATTTTCGATGTGACGCCGCAAGAGCGCGAGGCGACCCTCGAAAAACTCTACTCGACGCCCGGGTTCGCCATGTGGCAGGGCAATTTCCGCGACATGCTGACTGATCGGAAGGCCAACGCCCTCGTCAGCGAATTCATGGCGCGCAAAATTCGCCAGCGGGTGCACGATCCCAAAGTCGCCGAAAAGTTGATTCCGAAGGACCATGGCTTCGGCACGCGCCGCGTGCCTATGGAAACGCGATATTTCGAAGTCTATAACCAGCCCAACGTCGAACTCGTCAATATCAAGGAAACGCCGATCGAGCGAATCACACCGTCCGGTTTAAAAACCGCTGACCGGGATTTCGAATTCGACATCATCATCTATGCAACGGGGTTCGACGCCATCACCGGCAGCCTCGATCGCATCGACATTCGCGGCGCAGGCGGCCGACCACTCAAGGACAAGTGGCACAACGGACCAGAAACCTTCATGGGCGTGCAAGTCGAAGGTTTCCCCAACATGCTCATGCTGGTGGGGCCACACACCGCGCTCGGCAATATTCCGCGCAGCATCGAATACAATGTCGAGTGGGTGACGGGTTTGTTGCGCCATATGCATGACCACCGGCTCGTCAGCGTCGATCCCAAACCCGAAGCGGTGGTCGCGTGGACCAACAACGTCAAGAAGCTGGGCGAAGGCTTGCTGTCCAACGAGGTCGATTCGTGGATGACGGGCATCAATTCCAATGTCGACGGCAAACAGACCCGCATTATCGCCCGCTACAGCGGCAGCGCGCCGGCGTACCGCGCGTGGTGCGACGAGGTCGCCACGAACGGCTATCGAGAAATGCTGTTCGCGTGAGTGCGCTTAGCGCTACCGACTTGTCTGATGGACCTGTTGCGCGTCGCGTGGCAGCATGGCGCATGCGCTGGCCTAACGTCGGAGTTAGCGAGCACCGCCATGACCCACTCCAAAATTGGTGACGCCCCGCACCGGCGGGAGGATCGACGTTTCATCACCGGACAGGGAAACTATCTCGACGACCTGTCGTTTCCGAACGTGGCGCACGCTGCCGTACTGCGCTCACCGCACGCGCACGCCGACATTGGCGGTGCGATGACCGACGCGGCGCGGCGCGCGCCGGGCGTGCTGGCCATCCTGACCGCCGCCGATGCGGAGCGTGACGGATTGAAGGCGCTGCGTCCCTCTGCTGAAGCCAACGTCAAGACGGGGGAGCCGTTCGCGTTTCAACCACAACCTCTGCTGGCGGCCGGAAAGGTGCGTTATGTCGGCGAACCGGTGGCCTTGGTCATCGCCGAAACGCTCGAGCAGGCGCTGGCTGCCGCCGAGTTGATCGAGATGGACTACCGACCGCTCGCCGCCGTGGTCACGCCGACCGCTGCGCGCCAATCCAAAGCGCCGCAAATTTCTGCCGAGGTTCCAGGCAACCTGTGTTTCGATTGGACGACAGGTGACGTTGCCGCCGTCGACGCTGCGTTCGCGACTGCGGCCCACGTGGTGGCGGTGGCGATGGACAATCACCGGGTGATCACCAACCCGATGGAGCCGCGCGGCGTGATCGGCACGTATGATGGCGCCCAAAACCGCTATACGGCGCATGTGTCGAGCCAGAATGTTCACGGCATTCGCGACCACGTTGCGCGCGCACTGGGCACGCCACCCACAGCGGTCAGGTTCGTTGCCCCCGATGTCGGCGGCAACTTCGGCGCGAAGAACTTCGTCTACGCTGAATACGTGTTGATGCTCTGGGCAGCAAAACTCGTGAGCCGACCGGTCAAGTGGATCGCCACGCGCAGCGAGGTGTTTCTTTCCGATCATCAATCGCGCGATCAACAGGCCGAAGCTCGGTTGGCGCTCGCGGGCGATGGCCGGTTCCTGGCGCTGCGCGTCGACAGCATGGCCAACGTCGGCGCCTACCTCGCCATGGCGGGGGGCATCCAGACGTACCAGTACATCCATTTGCCGGGCACGGTCTATCGCATCCCCGCCATCGCGCTGTGCATTGCCGGCGTCCTCACCAACACGACCCCGATCGGCGTCACGCGCGGGCCAGGCTTTGCGGAAGCGGTCAACATCATCGAGCGACTGATCGACGTGGCGGCGCGCACGTGCGGCTTCGACCGCGCGGCATTGCGCCGACTGAACATGGCGACCCACGAAACCATGCCGATGACCAATGCGTTCGACCAGATCGTCGATAGCGGCGCGTTTCCCGAAACCTTCGACAAAGCGCTGGCGGAGGCCGATATCGCCGGGTTCGCCGCCCGTCGGCGCGACAGTGAAGCGAAGGGACGTCTGCGAGGGCTGGGGTTTGCCTATCACATCAAAGGCACGGGCGGTTCCCCACACGAGAACGTCGATATTCGTTTCGAGGCCGATGGCACCGTCTCGTTGATCACTGGGACGCACAGCGTCGGACAAGGACACGCGACGACGTTTCCGCAAATTCTCAACGAGCGATTGGGACTGCCCAGCACGGACCTCGTGCGCTTTTGTCAGGGCGACACCGATCTCATTGCGATCGGTGGTGGATCGGGCAGTTCGCGCTCGACCTACATGGGCGGCACTGCGATCTGGCGGGCGTGCGACGGCATCATCGCCAAGGGAACGGCCATAGCGGCCACAATGCTCGAAGCCGCGCAGGGCGATATTACCTTTGCGGACGGCCACTTCAAAGTCGTCGGCACCAACCGATCCCTGGCGCTGCTGCATGTGGCAGCCGAGGCGCGCGCGCGCAACGCACCGCTCGACACCTATTACAGTTGGACGCGCGACTGGATGACATTTCCCAATGGCGCACATGTCGTCGAGGTGGAGATCGACCGCGACACGGGCGCGCTGACGCTTGAACGCTATACGGCGGTCGATGATTACGGCGTGTTCGTCAATCCGATGATCGCCACGGGGCAGGTGCACGGAGCGATCGCGCAAGGTGTCGGCCAGGCCCTGTCGGAGCAGGCCGTCTATGACCCCGATTCCGGCCAGCCGGCCACGGGATCATTCATGGACTACGCTCTGCCGCGCGCGTCCGACCTGCCCACGTTTGCCCTGTCGTTCAACGCGACCCGCTGCACGACCAATCCCCTCGGCGTCAAAGGGAGTGGCGAGAGCGGCGCGATCGCAGCCTTTCCCGCGATCGGCAACGCCATCTACGATGCGCTGGCCCCATTCGGTGCGCCGCACATCGATGGCGCCGCTACGCCCGAGCGGATCTGGCGAGCGATGCAGGGCGGACGCTGAGCGTTGGAGGTTGGCCCCCCCTCACCACCTCGGCGGGAGATCGAGTCGGAGAATGCGGCCTTCCGAGCCTTTCATGGCGGCGGGATAGGCCGCGGTGACGCGCGCGTCGTGGCCAGGGATCAGCAGATCCCGCGAGCCCGCGAGGCGATTGATTTCCCGGTAGCCTTCGAGCATGGCGGGCAGGTCGTAGAAAATCGCGAACGGGCGCTCCTCGTCGGTCTCGTCGTAGACGTGCACGGCGTCGGACGCCAACAGCACCCAGCCCCGCTTGGTGTGCACACGAAGCACGGCCTGGCCGCGCGCGTGGCCACCGATGAGAATGAACTCGAGGCCCGGCGCGAGCTCGACGTCGCCATCGTGGAACACCATGCGGCCCTCGTAGACGAGGTCGATGAGCTGCTTGATGTCGTCGGGATGGTAGGCGAGGCGAAACGCCTTGTGCGTCATGTCGCGGCCAGTGACGTGGATCATCTCCTCGTCCTGGATATGAAAGCGCGCCCGCTTGTAGTCGCCGAGCGTGCCCACGTGATCGAAATGCGCGTGCGTGAGGATCACATCGCTGACGTTGGCGGCGTCGATGCCGATCTCCTCCAGCGCTTCGCTCGGCCGGCAGAGAAAATCGTACTCGCGGCCCATGCGTTTGGACTCCACCGCGGTCATGCCCGTGTCCACGATCCAGGTTTTGCCGCCGCCCTTCAGCGCGTAGGTGAAGAAATGGAGGCCTGGGATCATTTTTCCGTGTTCGCCCCCCAGGAACATATGCCCCTCCGAGCGCAGGTCCTGCTTGGCGTAACGGATGGCGTAGATTTCGTAGCTCGGCAGATCGGCCATATCAGGGCTCCCCATTGAAGGCTGCGGATCGATTGAAAACGAGCAGGCGCGGGGGCGGCAGGTCACCCCGCCATCGTCAGGCCGCCCGAGACCGAGATCACTTGGCCCGTGATATAGGCGGCATCGTCGCTGGCGAGAAAGGCGATGACGCCGGGCAGATCATCGGGTTGGCCGAGCCGGCCCA
>JANOKV010000330.1:0-6576 GCA_031419415.1 Hyphomicrobiales bacterium
ACTTCTCGCGGAAGCCGGTTACAAGGATCAGCCCGTCACGTGCCTCGTGGCGCAGGACCAGCCCGCGCTCAAGGCCATGGGTGAGGTCACGGCTGACCTTCTCAAGAAAATCGGCATGACGGTCGACTTCGTGGCGACGGATTGGGGCACGGTCGGCCAGCGCCGGGCTTCCAAAAACCCGCCCGGTCAAGGCGGTTGGAGTATGTTCCATACGTGGCATGCGGGCGCCGACTGCGCCAATCCCGCCGCCCACATCGCCGTTCGCGCGAGCGGCGAAAAGGCTTGGTTCGGTTGGCCCGACAGCCCGGAAGTCGAAAAGGAGGTCGCGGCGTGGTACGAGGCAAAGACCCTCGACGAAGAAAAGTCGGTCATCTCGCGGCTCAATAAAGCGGCGATGGACCACGTGGTGTTCATCCCGACGGGCTTCTACTATGCCTATCAGGCGTGGCGTAGCAACATCGAGGGGATCAAGAACGGTCCACTCCCCTGGTTCTGGAACGTCAAGAAAACGTGAGGCGTTTCTGCCTCTCCCCGGTCCTCCGGGGAGAGGGCTTTCGGAGAAACCGACGCTCCTATGTTCAGCTACATTCTCAGGCGTGTGCTGGCGACAATCCCCGTCATGGCGATTGTCGCATTGTTCGTTTTCAGCTTGCTTTACATCGCGCCCGGGGACCCCGCAGCCGTTATTGCAGGTGACCAGGCTTCGCCCGACGACGTGGAGAAAATCCGGCGCAGCCTCGGCCTCGACAGGCCGTTCCTCGTCCGCTTCGCCGAGTGGACATGGCAGCTTCTGCACGGCAATCTCGGCACCTCCATGTTCACGGGGCTTCCCGTTACAGAACTCATTCGCCAACGCATCGAACCGACGCTTTCCTTGATGCTCGTGACGCTGATTCTCGCTGTATCGGCGGCCGTACCGATGGGCGTTCTCGCCGCCTGGAAGGTCGGGAGCTGGGTCGATCGCACGCTGATGGCGCTGTCGGTCGTGGGCTTTTCGGTGCCCGTATTCGTGGTCGGGTATATGCTCGCCTACTGGTTCGCTTTGATCCTCGATTGGCTGCCGGTGCAGGGTTACACGCCCCTGTCGAAAGGCTTTTGGCCATGGCTGGAAAATCTGATCCTGCCGTCGATCGCGCTGGGCTTTGTTTATATCGCGCTGATCGCCCGCATCACGCGGGCCACAATGCTCGAGGTGTTGAGCCAGGATTACATTCGCACGGCGCGGGCCAAAGGCCTGGGTGAACGGTCGATCCTCTTCATCCACGCCCTGAAAAACGCGGCCGTTCCGATCGTCACGGTCATTGGCATTGGTATCGCCCTGCTGATCGGTGGCGCCGTCGTCACCGAGAGTGTGTTCGCGATCCCTGGCCTCGGGCGGTTGACCATCGACGCAATCGTGCGGCGCGACTATCCACTGATCCAGGGCATCGTGCTGATGTTCAGCTTCATCTACGTTCTGGTCAATTTGGCCATCGATATCGCCTACATGGCACTCGATCCGAGGATCCGCTATTGACCGTCTCCGTGTCGCCTGCGGCAGGGCAGTCCTCAACACCCTATGCCGCTGCCCCCGAGCTTCCCGACATTCTGCCCCCCGTGCGCGTTCGCCATGGCTTGGCCGGTTTCATTTTCCGTTACCCGACGATGGCCGTCGGCATGGCCATCCTCATCCTCATGCTGGCCATGGCCGTGTTCGCCCCCTTGCTCGGCACCGTCGATCCGACGGCGCTGGCGCTCTCCAAGCGCACGCGCGAGCCCTCTGCGGAGTTCTGGTTCGGCACCGATGCGTTCGGCCGCGATATCTATTCGCGGGTGTGTTACGGAGCGCGCGTTTCTCTGCTCGTCGGCTTTGCCGTCGCCGTGTGCGCTTCGATCATCGGGCTGACAATTGGCCTTGTCTCCGGTTACATGCGCGCGCTGGATGGCGTCATCATGCGGGTCATGGACGGCTTGATGTCGATCCCGCCGATCCTGCTCGCCATTGCGCTCATGGCCCTGACGCGAGCGAGTGTGCAGAACGTCATCCTCGCCATCACCATCGCTGAAATCCCGCGCGTGTCGCGCCTCGTGCGCGGCGTCGTCCTCTCTCTGCGTGAGCAACCCTACGTCGACGCGGCGATTGCCGCCGGCACCACGACGCCAATGATCATCCTACGCCACATCTTGCCCAATACGATCGCGCCGCTGACGGTGCAGGCGACCTACATCTGCGGCAGCGCCATGATTATCGAGTCGATCCTATCTTTCATCGGGGCCGGCACGCCACCGATCATTCCGTCATGGGGTAACATCATGGCCGACGGCCGCACGCTCTGGCAGGTGAAACCTTACATCATTTTCTTTCCAGCAATTTTCCTGTCGATCACCGTGCTGGCCGTCAATCTGATGGGGGATGGTCTCAGAGACGCGCTCGATCCGCGCATGGCAAAGAGGCTCTGAGGCGTGGCGCTCCTGGAAGTCGAAAATTTACAGACGCACTTTCGCACGCCGGACGGCATCAACCGCGCCGTCGATGGCGTGTCGTTCTCGGTGGAGGCCGGCGAGACCCTGGCGATCGTCGGTGAATCGGGCTGCGGGAAATCCGTTACTGCGATGTCGATCTTGCGCCTCGTGCCCGAGCCGCCGGGCAAGATCGCGGGGCAAATTCGGTTGCTGGGTAAGAACCTGCTCGAGGCCAGCGACCGCGAGATGCGCGAGATCCGTGGCAACGACATCTCGATGATTTTCCAGGAGCCGATGACGTCCCTGAACCCTGTCCTGACGGTGGGGCGGCAATTGACGGAAACGCTCTGGCTCCACGAAGGCCTCGACGCGAAAGCCGCTGTCGAGCGTGCTGGCGAAATGTTTCAGTTCGTCGGAATTCCCGAGCCGCATCGACGGTTGGACGAGTATCCGCATCAATTGTCCGGCGGCATGCGCCAGCGTGTGATGATTGCAATGGCGCTGGCCTGCAATCCGAAGTTGCTGATCGCCGACGAACCGACGACGGCGCTCGACGTGACGATCCAGGCGCAGATCCTCGACTTGATGCGCGATCTCAAAACGCGCGTCGGCGCGGCGATCGTCCTCATCACACATGACTTGGGGGTCGTTGCCGAGGTCGCGGAGCGTGTCATGGTGATGTACGCCGGTCGCAAGGTGGAGGAAGCGCCGGTACGAGAGTTATTCCGCACGCCGCGCCATCCCTACACCGAGGGGTTGTTGGGCGCCGTGCCCAAGCTCGGGTCTTCCCTTGTGGGTGAAGGCACCCGATTGGCTGAAATCCCCGGACTGGTTCCGAGCTTGAAATCACGGCTTGCCAGCTGTGTCTTCGCCAGCCGCTGCCCCCGCGCGACCGATGTCTGCCGAACGATCACTCCGGCCCTCGAGTTGAAGGCGGCGCATCACCTCGTCGCCTGCCATCACGCCGCACGCGAGGGGGCATCGACATGAGTAGCCCCCTTCTCGAAGTCAGAGATCTCAAGAAACATTTTCCCTTGCGCAGCGGGTTTTTCGGCGGCGCACGGGGCTTCGTTTATGCCGTCGATGGAATTTCGTTCGAGATCCAGAAGGGTGAAACCCTGGCGCTGGTCGGCGAGTCGGGTTGCGGCAAGTCGACCGTGGGTCGGGCGATCTTGCGACTGTTCGATGTCACGTCCGGCGAAGTCATTCTCGATGGCGAGCGCATCGATAACCTTTCCGCAGCAACGTTGCGACCGAAACGGCGGCGTATCCAGGTGGTCTTCCAGGACCCCTTCTCGAGCCTCAATCCGCGCATGCGCGTGCGCGATATCCTGGCCGAGCCCATTCGGAATTTTGGCTTGGCGAGCTCGCCTGAAGAGATCGACGAGAAGGTCGCCAAACTCATGGACCTCGTGGGCCTGCCCCGCGATGCCGTGGGCCGATGGCCGCACGAGTTTTCCGGCGGACAGCGCCAGCGCATCGGCATTGCGCGGGCGCTCGCAGCCGAGCCGGATTTGATCGTATGTGATGAGGCGGTGTCGGCGCTCGATGTGTCCGTCAAAGCGCAGATCATCAATCTTCTGCAGGATTTACAGAAGCGGCTCGGCCTCGCGATGCTGTTTATCAGTCACGATCTGGCAATCGTCGAGCACATGACGCATCGCGTGGCGGTGATGTATCTGGGGCGCATCGTGGAAGTGGCTCCCAAGCGCACCATCTTCGCCAACCCGAGGCATCCCTATACTCAGGCCCTCCTCTCGGCCGTGCCTGTCCCTGACCCGGACGCCAATCGGCAACGTACAATTTTGAAGGGTGATGTGCCGAGCCCCATCAAGCCGCCACCGGGTTGCCATTTCCACACCCGCTGCCCCTTCGTGATGGACCGGTGCCGCATCGACGATCCGAAGTTGCGGGTCATCGGTCAGGGGCACACGATGGCGTGTCACCTGGAAAGTGGTGCGGAGCCCGCAGTCGTGTGAGAGACGGTTGCTTTGCGCTTTGCGCGACGCGTCAACCTCGGTGGATTTTCACGTACTCGTAATCACCGGGTTTGCTGTCGATGCCGATTTTGGGCGCGGCGATCCAGGCTGCAAATCGACCGCGATCCCAACAGGGATGCATCAGGCTCTCGATGAAATCTCCGTCGGCTTTTGATGGGATCCACCCGTCTTTGTGCGCGACCCATTCGCTGGCGGACAACAGGCGTCCATCGGGTGAGGCCTCGATATTGCGGAACTCTCCGATTTGGCGATGGAACGCCACGGACGGCAGCTTCACTTCGAACTTGATGCCGGCTTTCTCGATGATCTTGTTCCAGCGCGAAATGCCGCCTTGGCAGTCCTTCACGTAGTCGTCACGCAGGCGCATGTTGATCGCCGTCAGCGCTGGTTCGGCCACGAGCTTCAATTCGCCATTGACGAGTTTGAGCACCGGATAAGTCGCGGTCGTGAGCAGGTGATCGTCTTCGATCTTCGTTTCGTTGAAGCGGCCTTTGAGGCCGGAGTTGTAGAAGTTGGCCGCATTGGTCGAGACTTCCGAGCCGAAGAGATCGAGCGAAAGGGAGAAATGCAAGTTGGCCTTTTTCTGCAGCGTCGGCAGATCAATGACGCCGAGGCTGCGAATGCGCGCGACATCGTGGGGATCTTCGATGCCCGCTGCTTTCATCGCTTCGCAGGTCCGCTCGATCACGCGGCCCACGCCCGTCTCGCCGACGAACATGTGGTGGGCTTCTTCGGTCAACATGAAGCGACACGTGCGCGACAGCGGATCGAAGCCCGATTGAGCCAGCGACTCGAGTTGCATCTTGCCGTCACGGTCCGTGAAGAACGTGAACATGAAAAACGACAACCAATCGGGCGTCTGTTCGTTGAAGGCGCCGAGCATGCGCGGCTTGTCGACATCGCCAGAACGGCGTTGCAACAGTCCTTCGGCTTCCTCGCGTCCATCGCGACCGAAATATTTCTGCAGAAGGTAGACCATCGCCCAGAGGTGGCGGCCCTCTTCGACGTTGACCTGGAACAGATTGCGCATGTCGTAGAGTGATGGCGCTGTGGCGCCGAGGTGGCGTTGTTGCTCGACGCTGGCGGGCTCCGTGTCGCCTTGGATCACGATCAGTCGGCGCAGCATGGCGCGATATTCACCCGGAACTTCGACCCACGCCTTTTCGCCCTTGTGGGCGCCGAAGTTGACCTGCCGGTCCTCCTGGCGGGGCGCCAGAAGGATGCCCCATCGATATTCGGGCATTTTTACGTAATCGAATTTAGCCCACCCCTTGGGATCGATCGAGACGGCTGTGCGCAGATAGACGTCCGAGGTTTGGAAGCCTTGCGGCCCCATCGTCATCCACCAGTCGATATAGCCCGGATGCCACTGCTCGAGGGCTTTGAGCACGCGCCCATCGTCCATCAGCCCGACGTTGTTCGGGATTTTGGTCGAGTAGTCGACATGGGTCGTATCGGACATCTAGGACCTCAAAACAGCACGGCTCGCCTCAGCCGCTCGACCTCCTCGGGGTCGATACGATCCACCTGCAAGTTTCATACTAGCCCAAACCTGCCCCGAATTACAGAAAACTCCCCGCCACCGGGGTGTCGGATGGTTACCGGTCTAATAGAAAACCTCTGGCGGATCGCCAAGCAAGATCTGGCCGACCGCCTCGAAGTGGCTGGATCGCGACTGAATCTGCTGGGACAGCGTGTGAATGTCGCGAAATCGACGTTCGAAGGGGCTACCTGGGAAAATCGCATCCACACCGGCCGTCTTATAGACCCAGTCGGCCACTTCGATCGATCCGTGGATGGCGTTGGCACATACCAAGCGCACGCGGGTCCGTTCCTCGAGACCGATGGGTGTCCACTCGTCCGCTGCGGCGTAGATGTCGCCAAGGGCTTCGATCAAATAAGCGCGAGCCGAACCGAGCCGCGCTTCCGATTGTGCCATATCGGCACGGACCACCGAGCTGTCGGCCAGGCGGCCCTGGCCACGCGGTGTTTTGCGCCGCGCCAAGGTGTTGAATTCCGCTAGCATCGCCCGTGCCGTGCCAAGAGCCACGCCGGCGACACCGACGGCATAAAGACCTTGCATGGTGAAGGCATAGAGCGGGCCGCGCTCGCGACGCAACCTCGGGTCTTCGCG
>JANOKV010000331.1:0-8298 GCA_031419415.1 Hyphomicrobiales bacterium
GGTGGCGACAAAGATTGGCTGCGACAGCCACCCTATTGGGAGTTGGGTTTTGCGGCCGCGAAAGCAGCAGCGGGCGGAGAATTCCCGCTCGGCACGGTCGGTGGCGGCTTCGGCGCCAGTACGGTCAATTTCAAGGGTGGCTTGGGGTCGGCCAGCGCGCGCACAGCTTCGGGGTTCACCGTCGGTGCGATTGTGGTCGTCAATGCAGTGGGCTCGACGACCATCGGTGAGGGGCCGCACTTCTGGTCGGCCCCCTACGAGGTGGGAAAAGAGTTCGGCGGACTGGGCCAGCCGTCCCACATTTCGACCGATGCACTGCGCCTTCGCATCAAGGGAGGCGGACCGCCGTCAACGACCATTGGCCTCGTCGTGACGGATGCGCAGTTGACGAAAGGTCAGGCAAAGCGCCTGGCCATCATGGCCGACGATGGCCTGGCGCGCGCCATTCGCCCAGCTCATGCGCCGATGGATGGAGACACGGTGTTTGCCGTCGCCCTCCAGAGAAAACCGCTGGGGAATAGCGCTCATGATCTGACCGAACTCGGCCAAGTAGCGGCCGACTGCCTTGCGCGCGCCATCGCGCGGGCCGTCTACGAAGCAACGGCGCTCCCATACCCCGGAGCGGTGCCGGCGTGGCGGGATCGACACGAATGAGCACTCCGCGCTGGATCACGGCTCTGGGGATGCTCGCCGCACTCGCCGGGCTGCTCGCCTGGCAATACGCGCTGGAGCGGCGCGTGACCGCCTGTCATGCAAGCGGAGGTGCTTGGAATGGGCCGCTGTCGCGCTGCGAACCCGGTCCTGGTCCTACCATTCTCAAGCGCGGCATCGAACGCATCTGAGCGGTCGAGTTACTTACGCTTGGCCTTCGGTATCGAACATGGCTGAGGCCAACGCTTCCCGGCTATCCTTGCCGGCCCAGATAACGAACTGGAACGACTGGTAGTAACGCTCGCACGCCTCGAGCGCCGCACGCAACAGCGCCTCGCACTGCAAGGTCGTCGCGACGGTTCCGTTCAGCATCAGCCCCTGGCGGAACATGACGAGACCTTCCTGCGCCCAGATATCGAAGTGGCCGAGCCAGAGCTGCTCGTTGATCTGAGCGACGAGGCGATAGACTTCCCCGATACGATTGTCGGGCACTTTGACGTCGAAGGCGCAGGCGATGTGCAATGTCTCGAGGTCTTCGCGCCAATTGAGCGAAACCTGATAATCGGCCCAACTTCCCGCCACCGTCAGCGTCAACTCGTCTTCGTTGGTCCGCTCGGCATTCCAGTCGTTGCTCGTTGCAACCTGTTCGACGAGGTCGACAGGGTTTCTGGAGCTGTCGTAGCCGGTATCAGCCGTAGCCATGGCAATCCTTGTCGGTCGGGGAAAGAAGAACTCCCGCAGCAGAGTCACGAAGCAGCGGAGCCGCGACCTAACCGCAGGGGTGTCGCCAGTGCAAGGCGATGAGGGCATTGTCCACGGACAAAGTGACGAGCATCGGGCAGCACTCGTTTTCTTGCCGAAACCTGGGGACACAGCGTTGCATGACCTGTGGAAAATCGGAGAATTGCCTGGGGAGAAACGGTGGGCGACAGGTCGGTAGCCGAATTGCCGACGTGCGTCACCCCAAGGCCATCGCAGATCGCATGAATGCGAGTTCGGCCTCGAGAACAGCGACAATCGTGTCCGCGCGCCGGAAACCGTGGCCCTCGCCTGCGAATTCGTGGAGCTCGGCGCGAACGCCCCGCTCGAGCAATCGGTCGGCAATCCCCCGCGACTGTTCGGGCGGCACCACCTTGTCGTCGAGCCCCTGGAACAGAATGACCGGCGCGCGCATGCCATCGATCAGCGTCAGCGGCGAACGCGCCTCGCAGACTTTTCGCCAGTTTCGCGGCGTCGTGCCCAGCAAACGATGGAGATAGCCGGCCTCGAACTTGTGCGTATGCTCCATTAGCAGAGCCAGGTTCGAGATGCCGTAATGGCTCGAGCCGGCTGCGAAAACGCCACGGGTGGTCGCCAGAGCCATCAGCACGGTGTATCCGCCCGCGCTGCCACCCGCGATGGCGACGCGAGCGGGATCGACCAGCCCTTCGCGCCCGGCCCAGGCCGCCGCCGCCGCGCAGTCCTTGACGTCTGCGATCCCCCACATGCCATCGAGACGTTCCCGATAGGTCCGCCCGTAACCAGTAGAGCCCGCATAGTCGACATCGATCACCGCGAAACCGCGCGTCGCATAGAATTGCGCACGCAGCCCGAACCCCCGCCCGGCCGCCGAAGTTGGCCCCCCATGTGCAAGCACCAGAGCCGGTGGAAGCGCGCCGCGCGGCCCCTTGTGCCGGGTGTTCGTGGGCGCGTAATAGCGGGCATACGTTTTGCGACCATCACCGCCGCGAAAATTCACCTGCCGTCCAACCGATATTTCAGCAGGCGCCAGGCTCATATCGCTGCTTGTTCGCACAATGGCAGGCGCTTTTTTCTTGTCGAACAGGAGGCCCAGAGCCGCGGGACGCTTGTCGTAGCCAAACGTCGCAGCAATGCCACCCCCGCATGGCGTGAGGGCTCCGATTGAGGCGGTATCCGCGCCCAAAGGCTCGATCGTGACGGTCGGCCGACGACGGTCTAGGTCGTCGACGGTCAAAATCACGGGGCGGCCATCGACGCTTGCCGAAGCACGAATTCGGCAAGCCGCATCGACGACAAAGCTGCGCGTTCCCAAGTTCCACATCGGGAGGCCCAGATCGACCTCGAGGCGCGTCAGGACGCGCACGCTGTCTCCGTCCCACAGCGCCAGATTTCCCCAACCGCTGGCGTCGGTCAGAAAAGCGAGGCGGCCATCGGGCAACCACTGCGGCTGCATGGCGGCAGCGCCCTTGCCGCCGGCAATGCGCTTGGCCTGCCCGACCGTTCCGTCGGCGCGCATGGGCACCACATGGAGTACAGCCTGGTCCCAGGGCATATCGGGCAAATTCCAGGCGAGGAAGGCCAGACGCCTGCCATCGGGCGAGAGCGTCGGGAAAGCGTAGAAATCGTGGCCCTCGATTAATGGCTCGACCGATCCGCACCGAGGCCCACCGAGGCTGATCGCCACAATCGAGTTCACCGGATTGGCGTGACCGTCCTTCAAAGATGACTCTGAATGATGTTCGGCCACCGCAATCAGCCTGTCGCGCGACGGATCGGCGATCATTGCGGCGAAGCGTGTGGTCGGCTCGCGGGTCAATCGTTCTGCTTGGCGACCAGGGACGAGCGCCCACACGTCCTGATCGGCATCGTTGACGAAATGGACAACGCCATCGGCCACACTGAATTCAGCGCCGCCGTATTCATGCACCCGCGAACGGGCGGAGAACGGCGGCGGTAGGATTTCCTCGCTCGAGCCGCCGGGCATCGCGCGCACGATCACCTGGCGGCCTTTCTCGTCGGGTCGGGATTCGGTCCAGTAGAGCCAATCGCCGCCGCTCTGGCGATGCCCGAACGCCCGCACTCCGCGCGTCAGATCCTCTGCCGCGATCGGCGACGCCCATTGGCCGAATGGCGTAGTTGTTTTACCGGCGGAAATGCCCATTCTGGCGTCCTCGCTGTAAGCACGATGATGTTTTTTGGCACGGTCTGCCAGAGACATCCATCCATGGAACCCGGATCGGCAACGCTGGACAGTCCCGACCTAGGTGAAATAGATGACCCGGCTTAAATTCTCCTTGCCCGGTCTGAGCTTACTGGCTACTGGAATTGTCGTTCACGATCGAGGAGCGTGCGGTGTTTTTGAAATTGCTCCCGCACCCGGCGCGAAAGACTCCACTCGTGTGCGCAGACATGAACTTCATCCAGCGCCTGCCCTCTCGCCCGCGGACCTTGCAAACGCAATTGATCGTGTTCGCTCTGCTGATTGCCTTACCGATCGGCGCCTTTTCAGGCTACCTTTTGTGGCGGTTCGTTCAACAGGAGCGGACGGAATTCGAAAACCAACTGGTGCAAAGGGCGAAGACCCTGGCCAATGACGTCGACCGGCAGATCGAGGCCGTGCAGGTGACGCTGCGGACGGTGGCCACATTTCGGTCTTTGCGTGATCGCAACTGGGCAGAGTTCCACGAGCAGGCACTGTCGGCGCTCGCCGGGGCGGAAATGTGGTTGTTGCTGGTCGAGCCCAATGGTCGGCAGACCCTCAACACACTCGCGCCATTCGGGACGGCCCTCCCAGATGCTGCGGACAAGGAAACATTGAAGCGCGTGGTCGAAACCCGCCAAATGGTTGTGGGAAATCTCTTTGTTGGCGCCGTCAGTCGCCGCCCAGCCCTCAATATCGCAATTCCACTCATCGACGGTGACACGGTTTCTCACATTCTCATGCTCGCATTTACGCCCGATCCCATTGATCGGATCATGAAGGAGCAAGTCTTCCCGAAGGGTTGGATCGGCGGTCTGTCCGATGCAAACACCATAGTGATCGGCAGATCGGAAGATCATGAGAAATTCCTGAACACGCCACTGCCTTCGCCACTGGTCGCCAATCGCCTGCGCACGGGAGTATTCGATGCGCACAACCTCGATGGCGTAGCCGTCCTACGTGCCGTCATTCAATTGAAAAACGCCGATTGGGTTGCTGCCGCCACTGTCGAGCAATCAGTGGCATCGTCGGCTGCCCGACAAGCCCTCGGTGCCATGATTGTGATCGGCGTCATTTTACTATTTGTCGCCGTTAGCAGCGCGATATATCTCGGTCGAATTCTGACGAAAGAAATCGTCAAGCTCACCCATGCTGGCGAGCAGCTCATAAGTGATCAATTCGTCGTCCACAAGCCAGGCATCGTCTCCGAAATCAATGATGTCGCGGCCGCCCTTACTGCGGCCGCGACCGAGCGGCAAGCGGCTCTACTCTCTACTGCAAGGCTCGCATCGATCGCCACCGCAGCCTTGGAAGCGCTGATCGGAATCGACCGGAACGGACGGATTGCAACCTGGAACCGCGCTGCCGCACTGCTTTTCGGCTATCGGGACGAGGAAGTTATCGGCCAGCCAGCCACCATGCTCATTCCGGTCGCGCAGCGAAACTCGCATTCTGTCATGCTCGACGAGGTTTTGAGTGGAAGAACGATCGCGCATTTTGATTCAGATCGTCTTCACAAGGATGGCCGCAACATTCCCGTTTCCATGTCAATGGCGCCCATTTTCGATCTGCAGGGACGAGTCACCGGCCTCGTCGAAGCTGCCCACGACATTTCCGACCGGCGCGAATGGGACCGCCGGCAAAGTCTGATGTCGCGCGAACTGATGCATCGCGTGAAAAACTCGCTCGCCGTGCTTCAGGCCATCGTGCGGTCGACATTGCGCACGACGCCCGATCCCAGAGTTTTTGCCGAAGTCTTTACCGGTCGATTGGCGAGCATGGCCGCCGCGCAGGACATCGTCACGGATGGCGAATGGAAGGGCGCCGATCTCGAGCGACTTGCGCGCCACCAACTCGCCGTCCATTGTTCGGGCGACATCCCGAGAATACGCATGTCGGGTCCACCGGTTCAACTTCCTCCAGATGCCGCTGTTCCGGTGGGTCTCGCCCTGCACGAACTCGGTACCAACGCCGCCAAATACGGCTCATTGTCCGTGCCCGACGGCACGGTCGACTTTTCGTGGTCGTCAGGCGTCGACTCGAAGAAGCGACCCACGCTTCATATGGAATGGCGTGAGACAGGCGGACCGACGGTCTCCCCGCCCCAAACGCAAGGCTTCGGGGGCGTGTTGATCGACCGAGGCATTGGGGGCGCCGTGGTAAAGCGCGACTTCGAGCCAACGGGGCTGGTATGCGTTATCGATGTCGTGCTGATCCCTAGTAAATCGGAATTCGACAAGCTTTCCCTGAACACCGTCACCGGCTGACCTCGGAAGGTGTTCGGCCAGGCCCCAAAAGGCAACGGTCGCCATGCCTGCGTTGCGACGGACAAAATCCATTTGCCATTCATAAAAGGTCAGGTATCCTGACCTTTAAGTGGGTCGGCTGCCGAAGCCGGACATTGGTCGTGATGCGAGATGCGCGTGGCGGCCGAGCGGTAACGGGACCCTCTGCATTGATAGGGTGAGAAGATTTCCTTGCGGCGGACGACGACCCGCGCCATGACCATGCACTGTCCGATCAGGTAGACAGGGGTGGCAAGGCGGAGTAGCGGGCGACGCTTGCTGGAGAAATCCGACGCTCCCGACAAACACCGAGCCTTGCCGTCCGCGTGACCCTGGTCGAGCGGGATGGAAGAGTTGCGCCGAAGAGCATGTGGGGCTTCGGCGAGCCACGTCAGGATTAAAAGTGATGACGCAGAAGAGCCCGAACCGATTTGACCTGCAGGCTGCCACCGGCGGCGTCTGGCTGCCGCCAGAGCGCGCGGGCCTCTTCGATCGAAAACGCGAGCAGGATGCCTGCGGCGTCGGCTTCATTGCCGATCTGGCGGGCCGCGTATCCCACCAGATCGTGCAGGATGCACTGTCGATCCTCGAAAACCTCGAACATCGCGGCGCCACCGGCGCTGAACCAACCGCTGGCGACGGCGCTGGCTTGCTGATCCAGATTCCGCACGCGTTCCTGATGGACGAATGCCGTAAACTGAAGATCGTCTTACCAGAGCCTGGCCAATACGCTGTCGGTCACCTTTTCATGCCGCGCGATGAACGCTTGATGGCGCATTGCGAACGCGTTTGGGCGCGCATTATCCGCGACGAAGGCCTCCAGTTGTTGGGCTTTCGCTCCGTGCCTGTCGACAACAGCTCGCTGCCCGACATGGTTAAAGCCGTCGAGCCGCTGCACCGGCAGATTTTCATCGCCCGCCCAGCATCGATCAAGGATCAGGACGAGTTCGAACGCAAACTCTACCTCGTGCGCAAGGTCGTCTCGAATGCGCTCTACAATGCCTACAAAGGTCGCGATATCGGCCATTACACCGTCTCCCTGTCGAGCCGCACGCTCGTCTACAAGGGCATGTTCCTTTCCTGGCAGGTGAAGAAGTATTACTCGGACCTCTCCGACCCGCGCTTTGCCTCCGCGCTGGCGCTCGTCCACCAACGCTTTTCGACCAACACCTTCCCGTCTTGGAAGCTCGCCCACCCCTACCGGATGGTGGCGCACAACGGCGAGATCAACACCCTGCGCGGCAACGTCAATTGGATGGCGGCGCGGCAGGCGTCGGTATCTTCTCCGTTGTTTGGCAAAGACATCCCGAAGTTGTGGCCCATCTCCTACGAAGGCCAGTCCGACACGGCTTGCTTCGACAATGCGCTCGAATTTCTGATTATGGGCGGCTATAGCCTCGCCCACGCCGCAATGATGCTCATTCCCGAGGCTTGGGCCGGCCACGAGACCATGGATGGCCAGCGCAAAGCCTTTTACGAATATCACGCCTGCCTCATGGAGCCGTGGGATGGCCCCGCGGCAATGGCTTTCACGGATGGCCGGCAAATCGGCGCGACGCTCGATCGCAACGGATTGCGTCCCGCCCGTTACCTAGTGACCACCGACGGCCTGGTGATCATGTCGTCGGAATCGGGCGTTCTGCCAATCGAGGAATCGCGCATCGCCAAGAAGTGGCGGTTGCAGCCCGGCAAGATGCTGCTGATCGATTTGGCTCTGGGACGCATCATCAGCGATGATGAACTCAAGGCCGATCTCGCCTCGCGACATCCCTACCAGCAGTGGCTCAAGCAGACCCAGATCCAGGTCGGCGACCTGCCGCTGCCAAAGAAGGTGACGCGCAAGCAGTCCAACATCGCACTGCTCGATCTGCAGCAGACTTTCGGCTACACGCAAGAAAGCCTGAAGTTCCTCATGAGCCCGATGGTTCAATCGGGCCAAGAGGCGATCGGCTCCATGGGCACGGACACGCCGATTTCGGCACTCTCGTCCAAGCCCAAGCTGTTGCATACCTACTTCAAGCAGAACTTTGCCCAGGTCACCAACCCGCCGATCGACTCGACCCGCGAAGAGCTCGTCATGAGCCTCGTGTCGTTCATCGGACCCAGGCCCAACCTGCTCGACCTCGAAGGGACCTCCAAGGTCAAGCGGCTCGAAGTTTATCAACCGATCCTCACGAACGAGGATCTGGAGCGCGTTCGCCAAATCGGTCAGGTCAAGGACAACCATTTCTCGTCGATTACGATCGACGTGACTTACCCGGTCGAAAAGGGCGCCGCCGGCATGAGCTGGGCGCTCGACGTGGTGTGCGCGGAAGCCGAAGAGGCGGTGCGTTCGAGCGACTACAACATCGTCATCCTATCGGACCGCAACACGGGTCCGGATCGGATCCCGATCCCGTCACTTCTGGCGACCAGCGCCGT
>JANOKV010000332.1:0-3809 GCA_031419415.1 Hyphomicrobiales bacterium
CTAGCGGGTGGCCTGGCCCTGGTCACGCTGAGGCGGCCGTGATAGGCGGTAGATCCGGCACAAACAGCACGGGATAACGGTTTCATGCCCCGTATCGGCTTTTACTCTGGATCGTTCGACCCCGTGACCAACGGGCATGCCGACGTCATTCGTCGAGCGGCGGCCGTCGTCGATCGTCTGATTATCGGCATCGGCGTGCATCCAGGAAAATCACCACTCTTCGAGACGCCGGAGAAAGTCGCGCTGCTCGAAGTCGAGACGGCACCGATTGCGGCCGCAACGGGCTGTGAGGTCCGCATCGAGATGTTTTCGGGCCTCACGGTCGATGCCGCGCGGTCGGCTGGCGCGACACTCATTTTTCGCGGCCTGCGCGACGGGACGGACCTGGATTACGAGATGCAGATGGCCGGCATGAACGGCGCCATGGCGCCGGGTGTCGATACGGTCTTTCTACCGGCGAGCCCAGACGTTCGCCATATTACAGCGTCTCTCGTCCGCCAGATTGCGCAGATGGGCGGTGATGTGACGAGCTTCGTGTCGAAAGAGACGGCGCGGCGGCTCGCTGCCAAAGTCACCGCGCGCAAGGTTTGATATCCCGGAGCCGGCAACGCGAGGTTCAAGACGACCGTGCGCCAAGGCCGCCCAAAATCGCTCGAGCAGTGGAGAAAAAACGAATGGGTCTTGCTTTCCGTCTCACCAATCTGGTTTTCGCCGCAGGGCTGACGCTCGCCGTTTCGGTGGGCGCGGTCACAGCACAGTCGACCCCCTTCGAACCGAAGGTCGGTCAAGACGGTAAGGATGTGGTTTGGGTGCCGACGGCGCAGGACCTCGTCGATCGCATGCTCGAGATGGCGAAGGTGACGCCACAGGATTACGTCATCGATCTGGGTTCGGGTGATGGTCGCACGGTGATCACGGCGGCGAAACTCGGCGTGAAAGCGCATGGCATCGAGTACGACGAAAAATTGGTCGAGCTGTCGAAGCAGAATGCGGCGAAGGCGAATGTTTCCGGCAAGGCGACGTTTGCCAAGGCCGATATTTTCGAGAGCGATTTTTCGCAAGCGACCGTGATCACCATGTTCCTGTTGGAGCAGCTCAACTTGAAACTGCGGCCGACACTACTGGGATTGAAGCCGGGCACTCGGCTCGTCACCAATACCTTCAAGATGGGGGATTGGAAGTCCGACGCCGCTGTCGAGCTGAAAGCCGGCTGCACGACCTATTGTAACGCCTATTTGTGGATTGTACCGGCCCAGGTCGCGGGGCAATGGCAAGTGGCGCACGAGGGTGAAAATGCACCGGGTCCGCTTGCGATGAAGCTGGCTCAAGAATTCCAAGAGGTCACCGGGACGACAGAGCCCGTGAATGGCAAGGCGACAGACATCGCGATGAGCGTATCGGGTGCAGAGGTCGGCTTCAAAGCTGGTGGCGCTGAGTACAAGGGCAAGGTCGAGGGCGACAGCGCGGCGGGAACCTACCGGCTCGGCGATCGCAGCGGAAGTTGGAAGGCGACGCGGGTGAAGAAAGCCCAGTAAGCAGCACCGCGAGGTAGCGAGGGAATGAAAAGCGCGGGCGGATCGACGGACGTGCATGGCCGCCTGCTGGATCTCCTGGGGCGCATTCCGCACGGGCGTGTTGTTGGCCATTCCCTGTTGGCGCACGAACTCGACATCGCCGTGCGGCACGTCATGGCGCTGGTGTTGCAGCTCGAGCCGGCCGAGCGCGACCGTGTCCCCTGGCATCGGGTCGTCGCCGATGGGGGCGCCATCGGACGGCACCCCCACCGGGACGCGCAGATCGCCAAGCTGCGCGAAGAGGGCGTTCTCGTGGCGCCGGTGGGGATCGTGCAGGGTCTTGCGGAACGACGGATTTCGAGCTTCGAAGACGTTGTCGCGCTGCCTGCATCAGACACGCCGACACGACCTTCGCGGTCGCGCGGCATGAAGGGTGCGCCTGGGTCGACCATCGGCTGAAACGGGCAGCAGGTGACAGAGACCAATCGATCGACTTTGCCGCAGTCGGCCGATCATTGCCGCCGCGTCCAATTCCCGCCATAACCGCCCGTCAGACAACCGCCGCACGAACGGTGTGCCGAGTGCACCGCCCGTTGCGTTGCAACTTTCGAGGGGAGCCTTGCCCGTGCAGACGATCTTGATGAGCCTTTTGGTCGCCACGCTGGCGTTCGCCGGTCCAGCGGCTGCGCAGACGCCCAAAGCAGATCCCGCCAATACGCTGGTCATCGAGTTGAAGACGGGCAAGGTGCTGATCCGGCTGCGGCCAGACCTGGCTCCCAAGCACGTTGAACGGGTCAAGACGCTCGCGAAGAAAGGCTTCTACGACGGCATCGTGTTTCATCGCGTCATCGAGGGTTTCATGGCCCAAACGGGTGATCCGACGGGCACGGGGACGGGCGGTTCGGGGCTGGGGAATGTCGCGGCCGAATTCACACCCACCCAGTTCGAGCGTGGCGTCATCGGCGCCGCCCGATCCTCCAGCCCGAATTCGGCCGACAGCCAGTTCTTCATCGTTTTCAAGCATTCGCCGTTTCTCAACGGGCAGTACACCGTCTGGGGTGAAGTCATCGAAGGCATGACCCACGTCGATCAGATCAAGCGCGGCGAACCCGTGCCGAACCCCGATAAAATGCTGAAAGTCTATCTGCAGTCCGATCAGAAATGAGGAAGGTGAGGGAGTAGGGAGTAGGGAGTAGGGAGTAGGGAGTAGGCAGAAGGTCTGCTCAATTTGCACCCGAATGCTTCGCACCGGCTGCACGACCCGGTCTCTTTTCCTCTTCTCCTTACGCCTTGTTCGTTACGCCCACCTTTCGAAATCCTCCCCTAGGAGCTACCCAATGAGTGCTTACAAAGATCCCGAAAACACCCTGATTATCGAGACCACCAAGGGTCGGCTGGTGATCGAAATGAAGCCGGACCTGGCTCCTGGCCACGTGACCCACATCAAGAAGCTCGCGCGCGAAGGTTTCTACGATGGGATCGTGTTCCATCGCGTCATCGAGGGTTTCATGGCGCAGACGGGATGCCCGCAAGGTTCCGGCACGGGCGGGTCGAAGTATCCCAATCTCAAAGCCGAATTCAATGCCGAGCCGCACGTGCGCGGCGTCTGCTCCATGGCGCGCTCGTCGATGCCCGACAGCGCCAATAGCCAGTTCTTCATCTGCTTCGATGATGCGCGATTCCTCGATAAGCAGTACACGGTCTGGGGCATGGTGATCGAAGGCATGGACAACGTCGACAAGATCAAGCGCGGCGAGCCCGTGCGCGAACCCGACAAGATGACCACCGTGAAGGTGGCTGCCGACGTGAAGTGATGGTTGCTCCTATTGTCGGGGCCACTACATTCGATCGTATCCAGGAGCGTGCCAGCATTACGTCGGCGCGCTCTTTTCATGCGAGGCCGCAACAGATGCCCCTATTGCGAACTCTGGCGGTTGTGGCCGGTTGCCTCTGGAGCGGAGCGTTGGCGATGCAGGGGATGACCAGCGCACACGGCCAGACACCAAGTCAGGGGCCAGCGATTGCACGCGTGACGACGGGCGCAGACGGCCTCGTCGCCAGCGACTTTGCGCCGCTGATCGGCAAGCGCGTCGGCCTCGTCACGAACCATACCGGTCGGGTCGGTAACGCGCGGCTCATCGACGTTCTGGCACGCGCGCCGAATGTGCGTCTCGTGTCCATCTTGACGCCCGAGCACGGCCTGGGCGGCTCGGTCGAAGCCGGTTCTCGCGTCGAGAATAGTCGAGATGCAGCGACAGGTATTCGGGTCCACAGCCTCTACGGTCGCGCGAAAAG
>JANOKV010000333.1:0-2765 GCA_031419415.1 Hyphomicrobiales bacterium
CAATGCAACGAGGCGTTCGCTCGATACTCCAGTCGCGAATTAGTGGCCCGGCGGCCTGAGGGCGCCGGGGCGTGAGGCTTTGCCTGCCGCCATCACCTCGACGGCCACACGCGTGGCCCATCACACCCATTCCGAGCGACATCCCATGACCGACAAGAACACCCCCCTCCCGGCAGGCGGCCGGCCCCCCGAAGGGGAACAGCCAGCCGGAAACCCTTTTCCCCCGGCTGGCGGCCGGCTCCCCGCAGGGGAACAGCGAGCCGGCAACAAAGACTCTCGCGACTGGGGCGCGACGCTGTTTCTGCCCAAGACCGATTTCCCGATGCGCGCGGGGCTTCCTCAGATGGAGCCCAAGCTGCTCGAGCGTTGGCAGCGCATGGAGCTTTATTCCAAGCTGCGGGCCGCCGGAAAAGGGCGCGCCAAATTCACCCTGCACGATGGCCCGCCCTACGCCAACGGCAACATCCACATCGGGCACGCGCTGAACAAGATCCTCAAGGATCTCGTGACGCGCTCGCAACAGATGCTGGGCTTTGATTCCAACTACGTGCCGGGTTGGGACTGCCACGGCCTGCCGATCGAATGGAAGATCGAGGAGGAGTACATCGCCAAGGGCAAGCCCAAGCCCAATATGTCCGATCCTGTGGCGATGACCGCCTTCCGCCAGGAATGCCGCGCTTTCGCCGAGCATTGGCTGAACGTGCAGCGTGAAGAGTTCAAGCGGCTCGGCGTCGAGGGCGACTGGGCGCATCCCTATTCAACGATGACGTTTCCCGCCGAAGCCCAGATCGCGCGCGAGCTGATGAAATTTGCCGAGACGGACCAGCTCTATCGCGGGTCGAAGCCGGTGATGTGGTCGGTCGTGGAGAAGACGGCGTTGGCGGAGGCCGAGGTCGAGTATCACGATTATCAGAGCGATATGGTTTGGGTGAAGTTTCCGATCCTCACCAAGGATCATAGCCCCGCGAGCCGTTCTTATGACGAGCATGAGACAACCCTTCTCGATCGCCTCGTTGCTGCGAAGGCAGCGGTCCTAATCTGGACCACGACGCCGTGGACAATCCCAGGAAACCGCGCAATTTGCTTCAATTCGCGGCTCGCGTATTCTTTGGTCGAGGTAACGAATTCTCCGGACGGCAATTGGGCAAAGATTGGTGAACACTACATAATTGCTACCGAACTCGTGGCGGACGTCATGAAGGCCGCCAAGGTGGATAGTTATGAGGTGCGCGCTTCCGTCGACAAGTTGACGCTCACGAACTACGTCACCTGCGCCCATCCTCTCCGCAACGCCGGCCTAGGCGGTTACCAGTTCGACATCCCCCTGCTCGACGGCGACCATGTCACCGACGACACGGGCACGGGCTTCGTGCACACCGCACCGGGCCACGGTCGCGAGGATTTCGATATCTGGACGGCGTCGACGCGCCTTCTGCAATCGCGCGGCATCGATCCGGCGATCCCCTACACCGTCGACGAGAACGGTGCGTTCACCAAGGATGCGCCCGGTTTCGAAGGCGACCGCGTCATCACCGACAAGGGCGAAAAAGGCAAAGCCAACGACGCCGTCATCAAGGCGCTCTCGGCGGCGGGCATGATGGTGGCGCGCGGCCGCCTCAAGCATCAATATCCGCATTCCTGGCGCTCGAAAAAACCCGTCATCTTCCGCAACACGCCCCAGTGGTTCATCCACATGGACAAGGCGATCCCACACCTCGAGGCGGCCTTGAAACGGCAGCAGGCAACAGGCAGCAGTCAGCAGTCTGATGCTGGCCCGTTGCCCGTTGCCCGCTGCCCGCTGCCCACCCTGCGCGAAGTCTCCCTGCAATCCATCCGCGACACGGAGTGGGTGCCGGCATCGGGTGAGAACCGCATTCGCGGCATGATCGAGGCCAAGCCCGATTGGGTGATCTCGCGCCAGCGCGCCTGGGGCGTGCCGATCACGGTGTTCGTCGCCAAGGGCAGCAACGACGTGCTGCTCGATCCGGAAGTCAACCAACGCATCTACGATGCCATGTATGCCGAAGGCGCCGATGCCTGGTTCGCCGACCGCGATGGCGCGCGCTTCCTGCGTGCACCGACCAAGCTCGCGCCCGAGGGCTACGACCCCGCGCAGTACGACAAGGTCAACGATGTTCTCGACGTGTGGTTCGATTCAGGTTCCACGCACAGCTATGTGTTGGGAGACGCCAAACACTTCCCCGGACTGGCCGGCTTGAAGCGCCGCGTCGATGGGGGCGAGGATCGCGTCATGTATCTCGAGGGCTCCGACCAGCACCGCGGTTGGTTCCATTCCTCGCTGATCGAAAGTTCCGGAACACGCGGCCGCGCGCCCTTCGACGTGGTGCTGACGCACGGCTTCTGCCTCGACGAGAAGGGGCAGAAAATGTCGAAATCAGTGGGCAACGTGACCGCACCGCAAGACATCATCAAGACTTCCGGCGCCGACATTCTGCGCCTGTGGGTCGCTGCCTCCGACTACGCCGACGACCTGCGCATTGGTCCCGAAATCCTGAAAACCTTCGTCGAGTCCTATCGCAAGATGCGCAACACCCAGCGCTGGATGCTCGGCACGCTCGCGCATCTTCCTGTGGTCACATCCGACTCCCCTGCGGGGAGCCGGCCGGATGTGACGGTTGCCCAGTGTCCCGAGCTCGAGCGCCTGATGTTGCACCGGCTCGCCGAACTCGACGGCATCGTGCGCAAGGCTTATGCCGAGTACGATTACAAACGCGTCATCGCCCAACTCTCGCAATTCATGAACA
>JANOKV010000334.1:0-1981 GCA_031419415.1 Hyphomicrobiales bacterium
CTACGACACCCGGATCGGCGACGGCGGCATGCGGCTTTCGGGCGGACAGCGGCAGCGCCTGGCGCTGGCCCGCGCCATCCTCAAGAACGCGCCAATCCTGCTGCTCGACGAGGCGACAAGCGCGCTCGACATGCACTCCGAACGCCTGGTGCGCGAGGCGCTGGCGCGCTTCACCAAAGGGCGCACGACGCTGGTCATCGCGCATCGCTTGTCGACGGTCGAATCTGCCGATCTGATCTGCGTGATGGACGAAGGCGGCCTCGTCGAGACCGGCGCCCATGCCGAGCTGATGGCGCGCGGGGGCGCTTATGCGCGTTTGGCGCGAACCGAGCTGACCGTAACGCCTGGGCGACCAGAAGCGGCCGAGTAGGTATCTCGGATGTGTCGAAGTCTGCCAACCGTGGAGCCTACCGATGACCGACCTCGCTGAACGTCTGTGGCATGCGCGCCGGTCGGGCACGGTGCTCGACCCGGACACGATCCCGGCGCCCACCACGATGGAAGAGGCCTACGCCATACAAGCGCGGACGGCGGCGCTGTTTGGCCAAGAAATGCGCGGCTTCAAGATCGGCTCGACCAGCGCCGAAGCCCAGCGCCTGCTCGGCACCGACCAGCCGGGATCGGGGCCGCTGCTCGCCGGCTTCATGTACGACAGCCCGGCGAGAGTGGCGGTCGCGCCCGCGCATACGCCAGCCGTGGAGGCCGAATTCGCTTATCGCCTGGGCGCGGACCTGCTGCCGAAAGCTGCGCCCTACACGCGCGCGGAAATCGTGGCCGCCGTGTCGGGGCTTGCTCCCGCGATCGAAGTCGTGGGATCGCGTTTTGCTGGTGGCCTCGCAGGCAAAGGGCGCTACCGCATCACGGCCGATGGCGGCGCCAACATCGCCTTCGTAGCTGGCCCCTTTCACGCGGACAATCCCGGCCGCGACCTGCGCCAGCACGCCGTCGCCATGCGCATCAACGGCAAGACGCATGGGCAGGGGACCGGTAGCCGCGTCCTGGGCGACCCGCTCGACGCCCTGCTCTGGATCGTCGAGCAGCAATCGCGCCTGGGGCGTGGACTGCGCGCAGGAGATATTATTTCGACGGGAACCTGCACGGGCGTCGATCCCGTTCGACCCGGCGATCGCGTGTCGGCGGATTTCGGCGATCTGGGCGTCGTCGAGATCGAATTTTCCTGAGCGGCACTTACTCTCGCCGCAACAGCTTATTGGTGATCACGTTTGCCCAGCCGCTCGCCTTGTAGGAGCGCTCCATCTCGTCTGGGTCGTAGCGTTGCTCGACCCAATCGAAGAAGGCGATCGGGCTCGCCGCATCGTCGGCCAGATACCGCTCGAAGAAATAATCGAGGATGCCGGTGTCGGACTGGCGGATGTGGCCGAATTTCAGGGCGAGCTGCTGCTTGGCTTCCGCAACAGGTCGGCCCTCGTGGACGATCATGTAAAGGGCGCTCATCAAGCCGGCCCGATCCGCGCCCGACTTGCAGTGCAGCAGCATGGGGTATTCGATGGCCCCGAACAGGTCACGCGCACCCAGCACTTCGTCTTTCGACGGGGCGGCGCGCGATCGGATCTGGAAATCGACCAGTCGCATGCCATGGCGCGCGCAGGCCTGCTGCTCGAGCCAATAGCTGCCGCAGAACCGGGGACCACGCAGGTTGACGATGGTCTTGAGGCCGAGCCGTTTCAGCCCAGCGATCTGGTGGGGCGCTGGTTGTGCAGAGCGCCACGCCCCCGGGCCGAGACGATGCCGATTGAGGTAGGCGAGCCGAAACACGCCGTGATCGACCAACAGCATATCGGCGTAGTAAACCACGGGGCCAAAGGCCTGCTTGGCCCACCCCGGAGAATGATCCGCAATGCCTTGGCGCAACGCGCGCGCCCACTGTCGCATGCGGCGACGTTGATGCTTGGCAAACTTGGCCATTCCGTCGCGAACCGTCCCAGGTATCCCATCACGCCGCAGGCTCGCCGATACCCTG
>JANOKV010000335.1:0-9659 GCA_031419415.1 Hyphomicrobiales bacterium
AATGATCCGCAATGCCTTGGCGCAACGCGCGCGCCCACTGTCGCATGCGGCGACGTTGATGCTTGGCAAACTTGGCCATTCCGTCGCGAACCGTCCCAGGTATCCCATCACGCCGCAGGCTCGCCGATACCCTGGCAATCGCTTCTTATCCCCGATAGAAGCACGGAGCAACCAGTGCAGAATCACGCGCGCGGGGCCTATTGCCGCTGCCAGAGCGCCGCGCGGCCGAGCAGTAGAGATCACGCACCCCATGGCTGGGCCATCGCCGATCAGCGCCTCCACGACGATCGCTGCTACCGGTCCCAAACCCGGCAGCCCGGCCATGTCGTGTCCACTGCAACTGACTGCCTATCGCCTGCTGACACGCCTGGCTCGACCGATAGCCGGTATCGTTCTTGGAATACGCGCGCGGCGCGGCAAGGAAGATCCAGCGCGCCGTTCGGAGCGCTTGGGGTTTGCGTCGCTGCCGCGCCCCGACGGTCCGCTCGTTTGGGTCCATGCAGCCAGCGTCGGTGAAGCGAGCGCCATCCTGCCGTTGCTGTCGACACTCGTCGAGCAGCGACCCGAACTGTCGGTTCTCCTGACGACGGGCACCGTCACCTCGACGCGGTACGTCGCGAGCCGCCTTCCGCCGCGCGTCGTGCATCAACTCGTGCCCCTCGACTCGCCAGCATTCGTCTCCCGATTTCTCGCCCATTGGCGACCCTGCCTGGCCGTCCTGACCGAGCAGGAAGTCTGGCCCAACTTGGTTTTCGAAACCCACCAGCGCGGTATTCCGCTCACGCTGATCAACGCGCGCATGTCGGAACGCTCGTTCGGTCGATGGCAGGCGCGCAGCAAAGTGGCGCGCGCCCTCTTTTCCCGCTTTGCAATCGTTCTGGCGCAGAACGATGTGCTCGCCGCCCGCTTCACGGACCTGGGAGCCCCCCATGCGGTCGTTGCCGGAAACCTGAAGATCGACGCGCCACCGCCTCGGATCGATGCTGCCTTACTGCACGCCCTCGAGGCCGCACTCGGCGCCCGGCCACGCCTCGTCGCAGCCAGCACGCACGAAGGCGAGGAACGCATCATTGGCGCCGCCCACCGCCAGTTGGCGCGTCGGTTCGAGGGGTTCTGTACGATCATCGCGCCGCGCCACCCCCATCGCGGACCTTCTATCGCGGAGGCGCTGATGGCCGATGGATTTCGTGTCGCGCGCCGCTCTCTCGGCGAGCTGCCGGAAGCGATGACGGACATCTACGTGGCCGACACCATCGGCGAACTCGGCACCCTCTATGCCGCGACCACGATCGCATTCATCGGGGGTTCGCTCGTGGCGCGCGGAGGGCAGAACCCAATCGAAGCCGTTCGGCACGGTGCGGCCGTGCTGACGGGACCGAGCACGTTCAATTTCGAAGACGCCTACAGGGTTCTGCTCGACGACGGGGCCGCAACCCAGGTCGGCTCGGCCGAAGACATTGCCCACCGGGCAGCCGAATTGCTCGGCGACCCCGCAGGCTTGGCCGATACGCGCGAGCGGGCGTTGCGCGCGTTGGACGCGCTGTCTGGCGCCCTCGAAAGGACGGTGGCGGCGCTCTTGCCACTCATTCCGCGACCGGTCGAGGAAGACACCCGTGTCATTTGACGAGCCGGCCTGGTGGTATGGGCCTAAAGAGGCCGCACGGGTTCGCCTGCTCGCCCCCCTATCCAGAATTTGGCAAAAGGTGGCGGAGCGTCGCTGGCGTCGCGCCACACCCTATCAGTCCGCGCGGCCAGTCATCTGCATCGGTAATTTCACGGCGGGCGGCACGGGCAAGACCCCTCTTGCGGCATCGATCTGCGATGTCCTTCGCCAGCTCGGCAAAACGCCGATTGTTTTGACGCGCGGCTATGGCGGAAAGATCTCAGGCCCGCATTGGGTCGACCCTCGTCGCGACACGGCGCGCGATGTCGGCGACGAGCCGCTGTGGCATGCCGAACGCGGCCCCGTGGTGATCGCGCGCAATCGGGCCGAGGGCGCCGCCTTCATCGAAGCGCGCGGCGCGGCGAGCGACGTCATCGTCATGGACGATGGGTTACAGAACCCTACGCTCGCCAAGGACCTCACGATCGCGGTCGTCGATGCGCGCCGCGGTTTAGGCAATGGTCATGTCATGCCGGCTGGGCCGTTGCGGGCAGAGCTCGAATTCCAGCTCGGCCTCGTCGATGCGATCGTGGTCGTCGGCGCGGCGGGCGCACCGCGCTCCATAGACACTGTCGGCGAAGCGTTGCGCGGCCGCTTCGATGGCCCCGTGCTCGACGCCAGCGTCGTTCCTGTCGGGCCGCTCGATTGGCTCACCCAGTCGCCACTCGTGGCGTGGGCGGGAATCGCAAATCCGCGCCGGTTTTTCGATTTGCTCGCAGCCAACGGCGCCACTGTCGCGCGCGAAATCTCGTTCCCCGACCACCACATGCCGTCGGCAGCGCAAGCGGCGAGCCTTCTGCACGAGGCGCGGCTGCATCAGGCAATGCTCGTCACGACCCGGAAAGACGCCGTCCGCGTGCGCGGCGCTCCTGGAGACGTCGGAGCGCTTGGCGCCGCCAGCCGAACGATCGATATCGGCCTCACTTTCGCCGATCGCGACGGGGAACGGCTCACGGCTCTGCTGGCGCGCGCCCTCCGCGAGCGCTGACCCTCGTCAGGTCTGCCCGAGCCGGCGCAGGCCATCGATGGCGGTTTGATTGTTGGCGTCCACACCCTGCACAGCTCGGAAATCGGCGATCGCCTGCTGGCGCTGGTTGCGGCGTTCGTAGGCCGCAGCACGCGCCAGAAAAACCTCGATGGTGCGCACGTTCAGTGTGATCGCCTGTGTGAGGTCGGCGATCGCGCGCTCGGCATTACCGAGGCGGCCTTGCGCGAGTCCTCGCACGGCAAAGGCCTCGCCATTGCGCGCGTTGCGCCGCAGCACTTCGTTCAAATCCGCCACCGTGCGCCGGGCATCTCCCTGCGCCCAATAAATGGCCGCGCGAGCCGTATAAAGCTCGACATTATTGCCATCGATGAGCAGCGCGGCGCTGTAATCGGCCAGCGCCTGCTCCGTGCGACCGGCGTCCTGATGCAATCGTCCGCGCACGATCAGCGCCTGCAGGTCACGCGGCGCGAGCCGGATCACCTCGTCGAGATCGACCAGGGCGCGCTCACGATCACCCTGCTGCAAGCGCAACGCGGCGCGCGATGAGAACGCCACCGGATTGGTGCGATCGAAGCGGATGCTCTGCTCGAGATCGGCAAGCGCCAGATCGGGCTGACTGCGCTGCGCGTGCAGACCTGCCCGTTGCAGATAGAGCAGGGCGTCCTGCGGATTGCGCACGAGGCCTGCATCGATGTCGGCCAGCGCGCTCGACAGATCACCGCGTTGGGCATGAACGAGCGCGCGCTCGCGCAGCACCGGCACTGTGTCCGTCACCAGACCCAGCGCCGTCGTCAAATCGGCAACGGCGCGATCGAAATCGCTGCGCCGGGTATAGGCCTGCGCGCGCCGCATGAGCGCGTCGACGCTGCGCGGATCGATGCGTAGAGCATCGCTCAGATCCCTGATCGCGGGATCGACCTCGTTGCGGAGCAAGCGGATCGCTGCCCGGTTCAGATAAGCCATCACCAGCACGTCGCGGGGCACGCGGCGGTTGTCGATGACGCGGCCGCAGGCGGTGAAGGCGGTGGGCGTGTTTGCCCCGGTGCATTGCGCCATCTCGGCGGGTGCGACGGCGAGTGGTCCAGGCGAACCCGGCGTCGCGCGCTGCTGCGGAGGTTGGGTATCGGCGGTCGAGGGGGCGGGTGGCAACACGATGGGCGGCGCAACGCGGGGCGCGGGCGGCGCGGGTGCTGCCGTCTGCGGCGGTGGGGAAGCGGGCGCAGGGGCCGCAGGCGTGGCGGGCGCCGGCGTCGTTGTTCGAGGTTGCGTCGGCGCCGCCTGCGCGGGCGGCGGGGTTTGCGGCGTCGGCGGAGCGGCGGGCGCACGTGGTGCGGCCTGCGCCGGTGGCTGGGCGGGTGGCTGACCTTGCCGTGGGGCTGCCGATGGAGGCGGCTGGGCGCCCGGTGCAGCGGTGGGCGGTTGCTGCTGTCCCGGCGCGGTGCGCCCGGGTTGTCCGGGTGCGGCTTGTCCCGGCTGTTGCTGGCGGGGCTGTGTCGGCGGTTGCGGCGCGGCGGCCGGAGGTGCTGGCGGTTGCAGCGGGACCTGCACTTGCGGGGGCGGCGGCGGCGGCGCAGGCAGGCTGCCACCCAACGACGGCAGCCCGAACGGCGGCGTCGACGGCGGCTGTTGCTGCTGCGCCATCGTCGGATCGAGCAGAGCTATCAGCACGCCCATCGCCATGCCGGCCAGGATTACCACGCGCATTGTCCGCCTCCGATTCGCGCCCACGTGAGCCAAGATAACAGGGATGAACTGTCGACTCATGAACAACCACATCGGGCAGCACACCACCAACCGCAATGTGTACGTCGTTCAATTCGAGTTCACGGATTGGTGAGGTGGGGGCCGGAGGATGAAGACATCACCCCCCTCCACCTCAATACGGCGCGTAGATATTAACGAGGTCGAGCGCGTCGGCCCGGCCCTTGAAGGTCGCCAGATCCAAGCGATCGCCGAGTGGCGCGCGCGCTTCGACAAAAGCGAGGTAATCGATGCCGTTCCCCGTGTCATGTGCGAGGAGGCGCGCCTGGATGATTTCGGGTCGCCCCGCCATGTTGGCTTCGAGGCCCGCGATGAGATCGCGTTCCGCTTCGGCAGTCAGCCCACGAAAGCGCAGCACAGCCACGCGCGCGCCCGCCTGCGTCACCCGATTGCCGGGCCACACTTGACGGCCGGCATAGCGGAACACGCGCACCCGTCCCGTAACACGCTTCGTCCAGGGGCTCGAATTGCCGTGCGCCACTTTCAGGTACGCGGGGCTGTCCATCACCTCTGGTGAGTCGAGATCATACATCGCGAGATACTTCGGGTGTCCCACCTGGCACACGAACCGACGCGCCGACACGATGCCGGGAACCGCCAAGCGTTCCGCAATGTGCTCGGTATCGTACCAGGCGTTGAATTCCTCCTCGATCGACTGCGGACAGTCCATCATGACGAGGAGGAAACCGGCGTGCGATGCGGTGGCCATGGCGGGTGCTCGCTGGATGGGTCAGTGATCAGTGGTCAGTGGGACTGTAGCCGGGTCGCGTCAACAGATGCAATTGCAGGGCGGAGGGCAAGCACGCGAGGGCGCCACCCGTAGGGTGCAATAGCGAAGCGTATTGCACCGGCCACAAACCCCATCGGCGCCGTCGAGATTGCGGTGGCGCAATACGCTCCGCTATTGCGCCCTACAGGCTGCGGTTATGGCCACCGCACCATCGGCGGCATGCTCGACAATATCGAATCCACATTCCCGCCCGTCTTCAATCCGAACAGGGTGCCGCGATCGTAGAGCAGGTTGAATTCAACGTAGCGGCCACGGCGTACCAGTTGTTCTTCGCGGTCGGCGTCGGTCCAGGGCGTGGCGTAGTTGCGGCGCACCAGCGCGGGATAGATATCGCGGAAGGCGCGTCCCACATCCTGGGTGAAGGCGAGGCTCGCGGCAAAGCCGCCCTCTGCTTCGGATGGCCTCAGGTGATCGTAGAAGATGCCGCCGACGCCGCGCATTTCCTTGCGGTGGGGCAAGTAGAAATACTCGTCGCACCAGGCTTTGTAGCGGGCGTAGTCGGCGATCGCGTGATCGCGGCAGGGACGCTCCAGAGCGGCATGAAAATCTCGCGTGTCGACATCGTCTTGCGTGCGGCGGCGGTCGAGCACGGGCGTCAGATCGGCGCCGCCGCCAAACCACCATTGGCTCGTCACGACATGGCGCGTGTTCATGTGCACGGCCGGCACGTTCGGGTTCTGGGGATGGGCGATGAGAGAAATGCCCGAGGCCCAGAACCGAGGATCGTCTTCGGCGCCGGGAATCTGCTTGCGGAACTCGGGCGTGAATTCGCCGTGCACCGTGGAGGTGTGAACGCCGACTTTCTCGAACACGCGACCATGCATCATCGACATGACGCCGCCGCCACCCTCGCCCACGGCGGCATCGGTCCGCCGCCAAGGCTGGCGCACGAAACAGCCCGCAGGCTGCTCGGCCAAGGGCGCCCCGGTCGGCAAGTCGTCCTCGACCCGCTCGAGCGCGGCGCAGATGTCGTCGCGCAGCCGCTCGAACCAAGCGCGAGCCTCGGTTTTGCGCGCCTCGAGGCTGTCCGTGTCCATCATCGGGCTCTCAATGGTCGATTGGCCAATTTGCGTCTCGCACCTACTCGAGGTACTGGCGTTGATCATCGTCAACGTCAACGGCAGCGCCCCCAGGGAGCGCGCCGTCGAGACGAAACCGACCATCGAGCGGGTGTTCGCTCAATCGTCACCCCGCAATATCTTATTTCACGTTAAAAACCGACATCCCGAGGACGACCGATGGATCGTATTTTTCGCTGGTTCGAGACCCGGATCGCGCCCTTTCCCGAGGAACTGCCGCCCAAACCGCCCGCTACCCTGGCGGCATTCTTCTGGCATTACCTGCGCCCGATGTGGTGGGCGTTTGCACTCCTGACGGCGGCAACGCTCCTGCTCGCCATGCTCGAGGTCGCCATTTTGGCCTTCGTCGGCCGGGTCGTCGACCTGATGAAGACCGCCACCACGCCCGAGACGTTCTTTCGCGATAACATCGTCGATCTGAGCTTGATGGCCGTGCTGGCGCTGATCGTGCGGCCCTTGCTGTCGGCGCTGGCTGATCTCTTCAAGCACCAGATGATCATGGCGCCGGTGAACATCCGTATTCGCTGGTTGGCGCACCGCTATCTGCTGCGCCAGAGTCTGGGGTTTTTCCAGAACGACTTCGCCGGCCGCCTCGCCACGCGGACGATCCAGGTCGGCCCCGCCATCCGCGACGCCGCCGCCAACACGTGTGATGTGGTCGTCTGGGTGGCGGTGCACTGGATCGGGGCCGCCATCCTGTTCGCGCAAGCAGACTGGCGGCTGGCCATTCCGCTGCTGCTATGGCTGGCCGTCTATATCGGCGCACTCTTTCATTTCGTGCCGCGCATCGAAAAGTTGTCGGCGGCGATGTCGGATGCGCGCTCGATGCTCACCGGCCGCATCGTCGACAGTTACACGAACATCTCCACAGTCAAACTTTTTGCACACACCGAACGCGAGGATGCCTACGCGCGCGACGCGATGGCCGAGTTCATGGGTCGCTATCAGCAGCAGTTGCGCCTCAACACGCAGATGGAAATCTGGTTGTGGACGGTGAACGGCCTCGTCCTCGTCGGCACGACGGGCCTCGCCATCTGGCTGTGGAGCGTCAGCGAAGTCACGATCGGCTCGATTGCGGTGGTGACGGCGCTCGTCATTCGGCTGATGAACATGTCGGGTTGGTTCATGTGGTCGCTCGCTGGCATCTTCGACAACATCGGCGTCGTGCAGGAAAGCATGCGCGCCATCGCCCATCCCCTGCAATTGACCGACGTCGTGGGCGCCGAGCCGCTGGCCGTGGAAAAAGGTGAGATCCGCTACGAGGCCATTCGCTTCCATTATGGACGCGACCGCGGCGTCATCGATGATTTGTCGCTCGTCATCAAGCCGGGTGAAAAAGTCGGCCTGGTCGGACGATCGGGCGCGGGCAAGTCGACACTGGTCAGCGTGCTGCTGCGCTTCTACGACTTGGAGGGTGGCCGCATCCTGATCGACGGGAGAGATATTTCGAAGGTATCGCAGGATTCTCTGCGCTCCCAAATCGGCCTCGTCACGCAGGACACGTCGCTGCTGCATCGCTCGGTCGCCGATAATATCCTCTACGGGCGGCCCGAGGCGAGCGAAGTCGCCATGATCGCGGCGGCTAAGAAGGCGCAAGCGCACGATTTTATTCTGGGGCTCGAGGACGGTCGCGGGCGCAAGGGGTATGAGGCCCACGTCGGCGAACGGGGCGTCAAACTGTCGGGCGGCCAGAGGCAGCGGATCGCCATCGCGCGCGTCCTGCTCAAGAACGCGCCGATCCTGGTCCTGGACGAAGCCACCAGCGCCCTCGACAGTGAGGTCGAAGCCGCCATCCAGGAGCAGCTCTATAATCTGATGGAAGGCAAGACGGTGATCGCCATCGCCCACCGCCTGTCCACGATCGCGGCCATGGACCGCCTCGTCATCATGGACGACGGCGCCATCGTGGAGGTCGGCACGCACGAAGAGCTGATCACGCGCGGTGGTCTCTACGCCCAACTGTGGGCGCGCCAATCCGGCGGATTCCTCGCCAAAGAAGCGGCCGAGTAGCTGCCGGCGAAGTGCCGCCTCGTCACGACTGCGATGTGCATGCGCGCCGCGAAAAGAATTCGAAAGGCATGTGTTACCCGTCGTCCACACCCGTTGTCTGAGCAAAAGCGCATTCGTATTTTTCGAGCCGACCCCCCGATGACAGGATCATGTTTCCATGCCAGTTCTCGAAGAGCTGCGGAAATGCTCTCCTCGAGAAGATTGATCGCCCTCCCCCATGCTGACCGGTCCCGTTCATCGATTTGTCGACTTTTCTCGTGTCGCTCGGCTTGCGACGGCGGATGCGAAGGGCGTGCCGCATCTCGTGCCCGTGTGCTTCGCCGTTGCCATGTCTCGCCTCTACATCACCATCGACGAAAAACCCAAGAAGGCGTCCGGCCACGCGATGAAGCGCATCCGCAACATCCTCGAAAACCCCGCCGTCGCCGTGCTGGTCGACCGCTACGACGACGACTGGACCCGGCTCGGCTGGGTGATGATGCGGGGCCGCGCCGAGATCCTCGACGATGGACCAGAACACGCGGCGGCGCAGGCGTTGCTCAAGGCTCGTTATCTCCAGCTCGCGGCCATGCGGATCGAGACCGAGCCGGTCATCGCCATCGCCATCGAGCGGGTGACCCATTGGGGCAATCTCGACGTCGGCTCTGGAGGATGACATGGTGGGGTGAGATCGAAAAAGGCTGCCCATGACCGACCAACCCCTTCCCGTTCGCGCCTGCGTTTTCGACGCTTACGGCACGCTCTTCGATTTCGCCTCGGCAGCGGCCCGGTGCCGCGATGTGCTGGGTGACACGGCGGCTCCGCTCGCCGCACTCTGGCGCGACAAGCAATTGCAATACACGTGGCTGCGCAGCTTGCAGGGGATGCACGTCGATTTTTGGCAAGTGACCGGCGATGCGCTCGATTTTTCACTGGAAACGCTGGGGCTCGGCGATGCCGCCTTGCGCGATCGCTTGATGAACCTCTACCGCACGCTCGACTGTTTCCCCGAAGTGCCCGATGTCCTGCGACGACTGAAAGCCGACGGTTACGCGACGGCGATCCTGTCCAACGGTTCACCGTCGATGTTGGCCGATGTGGTGGGCGGCGCCAAGCTCGGGCGCCTGATCGATCACGTGCTGTCTGTCGAAGAGGCAGGCGTTTTCAAAACGCATCCGAGCGTCTATCGCTTGGCCGTCGATCGGCTGGCCGTGCCCGCGTCGTCGATTGCTTTCATGTCGTCGAATGCCTGGGACGCGCATGCGGCGTCAGCGTTCGGCATGCGGGTGGTGTGGTGCAATCGCTACGGACAGCGGCGCGAACGCCTACCCGGCGCACCCGACCGCGAGATCAAGACGCTGGCCGAGCTTCCAGCGCTGATCGTGCGCG